>JBBDYQ010000009.1 GCA_040901445.1 Thermoleophilaceae bacterium
GCATGGTCGAAGCCATCAAACAGAACTACCCCCAACGCGAAATCGCCGACGCCTCGTTCCGCTTCCAGCAGGAAGTGGATCGCGGCGAGCGGATCATCGTCGGCGTCAACCGCCACCAGCAGCTCGACGAGGAGCCCATCCCCACCCTGCGCATCGACGCCGCGCTCGAGCGCAAGCAGATCGACCGCCTCGAGGGTGCCCGAGCCCGCCGCGACGGCGCCGCGGTGGAGGCCGCCCTCGCCGAGCTGCGCGCGGCCGCAGCCACCGACCGCAACCTGATGGACCCGCTGCTGCACTGCGCGCGCGCCCACTGCTCGGAGGGCGAGATCGTCGAGTCGCTGCAGACCGTCTTCGGCAGCTACACCGAGACACCCGTTTTCTAGTGTCCTGAGTCGCAAGTTCGCGCGCACCTTCCGACTCAGGAAATTAGGCTGGCGTTGTCACCCGTACGGGTGTAGGGTCGCGCCATGGTCCGCAGGCTCGTGGTGCTCACCGCTCTCGGGGGCCTCGCCGCGATGCTCGGCGGCGGACAGGGGGCCGCGGCCGGGGGGCCCGAAGCGGACGCGGCGCGCACCCGCTCCGTCACCGTCGGCGACGACTTCTTCCGCCCGCGCCGCATCACGGTGTCGCGGCGAGACACGGTCCGCTTCGTCTGGCGGCGCACGCGGCATCTCCACAACGTCACCGCGCGCGGCCGCGACTCGCGGACCACGCGCCGCCGCGGCTACGTCTTCCGGCGCCGCTTCAGCCGCACCACGCGGCTCGTCTGCACGGTCCATCCGGACACGATGCGGATGACCGTCAGGGTGCGCCGCTGACCGGCGTCGTCTCCGCCTCGTCCGCCGGCCCGCTGGTCACCGGCAGCCCGTACTCCACGCCGCCGTCGGCGCGCAGCCAGCGCGCCCGGTAGGCGCGCTCGCCGCGCCACGGCAGCACGCGCAGGTAGAAGCCGGCCGAGTCGGTGAGGAATGAGCGGCCCTCCGTCTCGCACGAGGTGTCGGCGTTGGGCCGCGCCTCGAACGAGCGCGCCTCGCGCCACGCGCCGTCCGGGTCCTGGAGCTCGAGCACCACGGCTTGGCGCCCGGCGCCCGGGCGGATCTGCCCGAACACCAGTGTGAGCGGATGCCCGTGCACCTTCCGCGTCTCCACCCAGAACGGCAGCTTGAAGGCCTGCAGCGCCGGCTTCTCCTCCCCGTCATGGGTGTAGAGCCCCGACTGCCAGTCGCGCCAGCGCCGCCCCGAGCCCACGGCGAAGCGGGGGTCCGGGCCGATGTCGCGCAGGAGGAACTGGGCGAACATCTCCGTGTCGCCGCGCTGCCAGGCCAGGAAGGTGGCCTGCCCGAGGTAGCGGGCCTGGTCCTCCGGTGAGACTCCGCGCTTGGGGTCGGGCGGGTTGGTCTCGTAGCCGTACTCCGTCACGAACAGCGGCAGCTCCTGCGCCAGCCGCCCGTTGGCGTGCAGGCGCTCGAGCAGCCCGGCCAGGCGGTCGAGGTCGCCGATCTGGGTGGTGTCGAGGTTGGGGTTGGAGGCGTCGGGCGTGGAGTCCAGCGAGTAGGGGTGGATGGCGAAGCCGTCGGCGCGCAGCGGCCGGTAGTTGCGGCACTCGGGGATCCGCAGCGGCCGCATCTCCTCATCCACGCAGGCGAGCTCGCGCGTGAAGCGCAGCGGCGGGAGGCTCACGCGCTCGCCGCGGCCCGAGGAGCCCTTGGCCGCCAGGCCGCCCACGAGCACACGATTGTCCGGGCTCACGCGCTTGAGGACGTCGTAGGCCGCCTGGTGCATCCGGCGGTAGACGTGCGGGGCGGCGGGGCGCCAGCCCGTGCGCGTGCGCCGCCACTGCGGGAGCAGGAAGCCCTGGTGGTTGGGCTCGTTCCAGGTGGTCCACAACCGCACCGCTGGCAGCGGGCGGTCGGGGTCGTCGGGATCCGGGAAGACGCCGCTGTAGCGGCGCGCCACCGCCTCGGCGAAGTGACCGTAGTCGCGCCAGGAGGGAGCCCAGCGCTGGCGCGCGGGCAGCCCGCGCTCGAGCCCCCGGCTCACCGCCCAGCGCGGGGCCCAGAAGGCGATGTCGATCATCACGTCCAGGTCGCGCGTGTGCGCCGCCTTGACCGCGCGGTCCAGCCGGCGCCAGCCCCCCTCGGGGTAGGCAGCGGGGTCGGTGGCGTCGAAGTGCGGGCGCCGGCGGCTGCGAGGGCTTGGGGCGATCGTGGACCAGCCCGCCGTGATGCGCACGCGGTCGGCGCCCGCGGAGGCGATCTGGCCGGCCGCCTCGCCCACCTGGGCGGGCGTGCCGTGCAGGAGGTGGGCGTCGTCCTGCAGCACCACCTCGAGCGGCCGCGGAGCATTCCCGCCGGCTCCGGCGGCGAACGTCAAGGCCAGCAGACATGCCAGCGAGCTCACCCGAGTGCCCCCACTGCGTTCCCTCTCTCCCGACCTCCGGTCGTTACCCCGGCAGGGCCAGCGGAAACCCTTCCGCCGCCGGGGTCACCAGCGTGACGGTGATCGGCCCGACATGCAAGGTCCCACCGCGGACATCGCGCGCGCCGCCGGCCACGCGCGTGTCATCCACCGCGACCACGAGGCACTCCGGCCCGCACGGCACCGCAGGGCGCTCCAGGCCGAAGGGGCGGTCGAGCGCCACGCGGAAGTCGCGCAGGTGGTAGGCCACGACGGCGCTGTTGGTGACGACGAGGTCGGGCTGCACGCGCTCCACCGCCGCCACGACCGGTTCCGGATCCGGCTCCAGCTCGCGCCCGTGGCGTGTGGCGAAGACGGCCACGCCGAGCAGGCACAGCCCGGCGGCCGCCACAGGCACGGCACGGCGCCAGGGCAGCAGCGCGACGAAGCCGCCGGCCAGGGCCGCGCCGAGCGGGATGAGCACGGTGAGATAGCGCTGGGCGAAGACGTCGGGCCCGGCCAGGGCCACGATCCCCGACAGGACGATCACTCCGAGGCCGGTTCCGGCCAGCAGCGCAGACGCGCGCCGGTCGTGGCGGCGCACCACCACGGCGGCTGCCGCCACCAGCCCGGCCACGAGGAGGAACTGCAGCCAGCGCCCGCCCGCCGATTCCGCCGCCCCGTGCTCGCCGAAGGCCAGCGGCACCGCGACGTCGCGCAGAGCCGTCAGCGAGGGCTCGGGGTAGATGGGCGACACCTTCGTCACGTCGAGCCGGTCGAGCGAGCGCTCGAGCTGTCCCAGCCAGGGCACGATCGCGAGCGCGGGCAGCGTGCCGAAGAGCAGCGTCTCGCGCCGTGGCGGCGTGCCGAGCGCCAGCAGCACCCCGACGAGCGCGACGAGGAACAGCCCCGCGTCGTACTCGGAGTAGATCGCCACCACGGCGCCGGCGGCGTACAGGCACCACCAGCGCCGCCGCCCGCCCTGCGCCAGCCGCGACGCCGCCCACAGCGCCAGCAGCAGCCCGAGGCCGGCGAGCATGAACGCGCGCGAGTAGTTGGAGAACGACACGTGGTACGGGGCCACGGCCAGCAGCAGGGCCGCGAGCAGCGCAGCCGGGGTGCCCAGCAGCGGGCGCACGATCGCGTACAGCACGGGCACGGCCGCCACCGACGCCAGCAGCGAGGGCAGGCGCAGCCACGCCTCGTCGTCCAGCGGCAGCGCGCTCAGCAGCAGGTAGAAGAGGGGAGGGGTGTTCTCGTACGCGGCCAGGCGGTCCAGGAACGCGTCCGCGTCCGGGGCCGAGGCCACCAGCCAGGAATAGCCCTCGTCGGCCGACAGCCGGTCGCCGATCCCGGCAAGACGGACGGCCACGGCCAGCGCCACGATCCCGGCCAGCGCGAGGCGGCGTCTGGCCACGGGACTCACGGTTTCAGCGTATCCTCCCGCGCCGCATGCCCGAGACGGCAGAGAGAACCGGCCGCAAGATCCGCGTCGTCGTCGCCAAGCCGGGACTCGACGGGCACGACCGCGGCGCCAAGATCATCGCCCGCGCGCTGCGCGACGCGGGCATGGAGGTCATCTACACGGGCCTCCACCAGACCCCCGCCCAGATCGCGGAGACCGTCATCCAGGAGGACGCCGACGCCGTCGGCCTCTCCATCCTCTCGGGCGCGCACATGACGCTCGTGCCGAAAGTGGTTGCCCTTCTCAAGGAGCAGGGCATCGAGGACGTGATCGTCACGGTCGGGGGCACGATCCCGGCGGAGGACATCCCGGAGTTGAAGAAGCTCGGCGTGGCCGAGGTCTTCACGCCCGGCTCGTCCACGCAGGAGATCATCGACTTCATCCAGGGCGCCGTCGCGGCGTAGCGCCCGCCCGCTTCGGACCGGGCGATTGACTCGTCAGTCAATTCGGTAGAATCCCGCGCCGCCCAGAGCGACCCAAGGAGAAGCTCCGTTGAAGATTTGCGTCCTGGTGAAAGAGGTGCCGGACGCCGCCGTCGAGAAGCGCATGGATCCAGGGTCCAAGCGCCTCGACCGGAGCGGCGAGAAGAACCTCAACCCCTTCGACACGCACGCCATCGAGGCCGCCATGCAGATCAAGGAGGGCGGGAAGGTCGACGTCTCCGAGATCGTGGCCGTCACGATGGGCCCCGACAGCGCGGAGCGCGCACTGCACAAGGCCGTCTCGCTCGGGGCCGACCGCTCGGTCCACCTGACCGACGACTCGCTGGCCGGCTCGGACGTCTGCGCCACCGGCTACGCCCTCGCCAAGGTGCTGGAGTCCGAGTCGCCCGACCTGGTGCTGCTCGGCCAGCAGTCCGACGACGGCGAGTGCTACACGATCGGCGCCGTGGTGGCCGACCACCTGAAGATGCCCTCCCTCACGCAGGTCATCGAGATGGACACCCAGGAGGGCAAGCTCACGTGTCGCCGCCAGGCCGAGTACGGCTACGACACGGTGGAGGTGGACCTCCCCGCGGTCATCTCGGTCGGCGACGCCATCAACGAGCCGCGCTACCCGTCGCTCAAGGCGATCATGGGCGCCAAGAAGAAGCAGCTCGACAAGCGGAGCGCCGGCGACGTCGGCATCGAGGACGGCAAGGTCGGCGAGCAGGGCTCCCGCACCGCCGTCCTCGCCATCAACCCGCCACCGGAGAAGCAGGCCGGCGAGATCATCGAGGACGAGGACACCAACGAGACGGTCGAGAAGATCGTTGCGTGGCTCGACGAAAGGAAGCTTCTCGCATGAGCATCCTCACCTACGCACTCCACTTCGAGGGCGAGTTCAACAAGAACTCGCTCGGCGCGGTCTCCGAGGCCGGCAAGCTCGCCTCCGAGATCGGCGGCGAGGCAGCCGCGATCGTGATCGGCGGCGACGACCTCACCGACGACCTCTGCAAGTCGCTGGGCTCCTACGGCGCGTCGAAGGTCTACCGCGTCAGGGGCGAGGAGGGCCTCGCCCAGCCTGTGGTCGACGCCATGGCCAAGGTCATCTCCGACAACGGCTTCAAGTACGCGCTGTTCGGCGGCGGCCTGCTGGGCTTCGAGATCGGCGCCGGGCTCACCGCGCGCCTCAACGCGGGCGTGACCATGGAGGTCACCGCCGTCAAGGCGCAGGACGGCAAGCTCGTGGCCGAGCGGCCCATCCTGCAGGACTCCGCCATCGTCGACGTGGACTACGTCGGCGAGCCGGGCATCATCATCGGCCGCCTCAACGCGTTCGAGATCGCCGAGGGCGGCTCGGGCGACGCCGAGGTGGTGGACGTCGAGGTCGAGTTCTCGGACTTCTCCAACAAGTGCCGCGTGGTCAAGCGCGGCGAGCAGGGCGAGTCGGAGATCAACATCGAGGATGCCGAGATCCTCGTGGCCGGCGGCCGCGGCCTGGGCAAGGCCGAGGGCTTCGGTCTCTGCGAGGAGCTCGCCCAGTCGCTGGGCGGCGCCGTGGCCGCCACCCGCGCGGTGGTGGACGCCGGCTGGTATCCCTACGCCGCGCAGATCGGCCAGACCGGCAAGACGGTCGCGCCGAAGCTGTACCTGGCGGCGGGCATCTCCGGCGCCATCCAGCACAAGGTCGGCATGCAGAGCTCCGAGAACATCGTGGCCATCAACAAGGACCCCAACGCCCCGATCTTCGAGTTCTCCGACCTCGGCATCGTCGGCGACCTCAACAAGATCCTGCCCAAGCTCACGGAGGCCGTGAAGGCCAAGAAGGGGGCGTAGGACGGCCATGGCCATCGCCCCCGCCGAGTTCCCGCCGCCGGTCGACTCGGCCAAGGAGTTCGTCGCCGCGCCGACGGACCCCGAGGACGAGCGCATCGAGGTGGGCGTCGTGATCGTGGGCGGAGGGCCCGCGGGCCTGGCGTGCGCCATCCGGCTGACCCAGCTCCTCGAGGACGACCCGAAGCTGGCCGAGTCGCTCGGCGAGGTGCCGGTGGCGCTCGTGGAGAAGGGCAAGAGCACGGGCTCGCACCTGATGTCGGGGGCGATGATGGAGCCCTCGGCCATGAAGAAGCTGTTCCCGGACCTGCCGGAGGAGGACTGGCCCACCTTCGGCACGGTGCCCAAGGACACGGTCTACTTCATGACCTCGAAGCGGGCCATTCCGCTGGTGCCCACCCCGCCGCCGTTCCGCAACCACGGCAACCACGTCACCTCCATCGCCCAGCTCGGGCGCTTCCTCGGTCAGAAGGCGGAGGAGGCCGGCGTCTACATCCTGCCCGAGACCGCCGCCTACAAGCTGCTCGTGGAGGACGGCGCCGTGCGCGGCGTGCGCACCGGCGACAAGGGCCGTGACCGCGAGGGCGGGGAGCTCTCGAACTTCGAGCCGGGCTCAGACCTCATCGGCAAGGCCACGGTGCTCGCCGAGGGCACCCAGGGCCACCTCGCCGGCGCCGCCATCCGCCACTTCGACCTGGGCTCGGGAGAGCCGCAGCAGTGGGAGATCGGCGTGAAGGAGGTCTGGGAGGTCACCAAGCCGCTCGACCGCGTGGTCCACACGATGGGCTGGCCGCTGCGGCTGCGCGCCAAGTACCGCGAGTTCGGCGGCTCGTTCATCTACCCGATGGGCGACGACAAGGTGTCGATCGGCCTCGTGGCGGGACTCGACTATCGCGACGCCACCTTCTCGATCCACGACGTGCTTCAGGAGTTCAAGACCCACCCGATGGTCAGGAAGATCCTCGAGGGCGGCAAGCGGGTGGCGTGGGGCGCCAAGACGCTCCCGTCGGGCGGCTACTGGGCCATGCCCAGGCAGCTCTGGGCGCCGGGCATGATCCTGGCGGGCGACTCCGCGGGCATGGTCAACGTGCCCAAGCTCAAGGGCGTCCACCTCGCCATGCACGCGGGCATCTACGCCGCCGAGGCCATCTACGACGGGCTCAAGAAGGGCGACACCTCGGACCTGTCGGCCTACGAGGACGCGGTCCGCGGCTCGGTCATCGACAAGGACATCCACCGCTCGCGCAACATGCGCCAGGTGTTCACCCGCGGCTTCTTCGTAGGCGGCGCGCTGGCCAACATGCTCGAGATCTCCGGCGGGCGCTTCCCCGGCGGGAAGATGCACACCCACGACGACGCCGACGTGGACGTGTTCATCGGCAACCGCCACAAGCGCTATCCCAAGCCGGACGGCAAGTACACGTTCGACAAGCTGTCGTCGGTGTTCGCCACCGGCAACGCCACGCGCGACGACGCGCCCAACCACATCCGGGTGCAGAAGGAAGTCCCGCTCGAGGTCGCGCTGATGTGGGAGAACATGTGCCCCGCGCAGGTCTACGAGGTGCCGGACGAGATCAAGGAGCAGATGGCCTCGGGCAACGGCAGCGAGCTGCACGGGACGCAGGTGGACGTCCAGATCACTCCGTCCAACTGCGTGCAGTGCGGTGCGATCACCGCCAAGGGCGGGCGCCTCACCCCGCCCGAGGGCGGCGACGGGCCGAACTACCAGACGACGTAGGCGTT
The DNA here is from genome assembly GCA_040901445.1 of Thermoleophilaceae bacterium. Taxonomy (GTDB): domain Bacteria; phylum Actinomycetota; class Thermoleophilia; order Solirubrobacterales; family Thermoleophilaceae; genus JBBDYQ01. The sequence continues at coordinate 7,861 of JBBDYQ010000009.1, forward strand.
CTCCGCCGCCACCCACGGCACGGGCGTCTGTGCTGTGCGGCAGGGCTCGGTGGAGGGGAGGGGTCTACGGTGGTGGTGTCTAGCGGCGCGGAGCGACCGGCTCCCCGGCCAGCCACTGCGCGATCCGCGGCGGCAGCACCTGCTGGTCGTCGGCCATCAGCGCGACGAGCTGCTCGCGCTGGATCTCGATCACGCCGTGGTCAGCGGCGGCTCGCTGTAGCGCTTGTGCGTCGAGTAGGCGAAGTCCTGCACGCCGCCGTCGGCCGCGGCCGCGGCGAGCTGCGCGATCGGGACGGCCGCGCTCGATCCGCTCTTCACCGACACGACCGCCAGCCGCCCTTCGGGCCGACGCAGCGCGGCCTCGTAGATCGGAGTGTCGTGCGGCCGATATCCTCACGACTCCGGCAGCCCGGCGATCTCGAGCGAGTCGTTTGACCTCAATGGACAGCCATCGCCCCGGCGTCACCAACTTCGTCCACGTCGGTCTTGTCGTCGAGGACCTCGACGAGACAGTCCGGTTTCTTGCGCTGCTCGGCTTGGACTGCGGCGAGTCCGGGGTGTTCAGCGGCGAGTGGATCGATCGGATCATCGGTCTCGAGAACGTGACGGTCGAGATCGTGATGGCTCGCGCCGCCGACGGCAGCGACATGTTCGAGGTGGTGCGCTTCCACTCGCCTTCCGCCGGCGCTCAAGAGCCGGCGCCGGCCGCGAACCGTCCTGGGCTCCGGCACATCGCCTTCACCGTCGACGACGTGCGTGGCGTCGTCGACCGCGTCCGAGAGGCCGGCTGGGAAACGGTCGGGGAGATCGTCGACTTCGAGAACACGTTCCTCCTCTGCTACGTCCGCGGACCCGAAGGCCTGATCGTCGAACTCGCCGAGCGGCTCGACGGCGCGCCGGGCTGAACGGCCAGACTGAACCGCCCCGGGTTTGAGGGAGGCGGCGGGTTAGTGGCTGGACACGGCCGACCGCATCTAGAATCGCCTGAGCCCAGGCGCAGAGCGGCGTCGCGGTTCTGCGCGGAGAGGCCCTTGTACAAGCACCAAGCAGGACGCTGGGCACTCGGCTTGCTGCGCCACGGGAGCAGCGGTGGAGCGCGCGTGGCGGACGCTCGCGCGCCGCGGCGCCTGTCGGTCAGGCCTGATGCCTAGCGGCGGATGAGAGGGTTGTCGCCGAGCGCCTCGGCAACGAGAGCCAAGTCGCGCTTGCGGCTGAGGTGGCGGGTGTGCTCGCGGAGGTCGTAGGCGGCGTTGAGTGAAGCGACGAGGTCTGCAGCCTGCGCGTCGACCTCCACGCTGGCCTTGCCGTGTTCGGCCAGCCAGTGAGCGACATCCGGCCAGTGCCAGAGACGGGTCTTGTGGTCAGCGTAAGCGACAGGCGCCGGGAAGCCGCCGGGGCCTCGCTCGCCGGTCGAAAGCAGGCGAATGGACTCACGAGAGCGGCCGCTGCGCTCGGCGATGGCGGCCAGGGTCACGAGCTCGTCGGGTGCGACCCGCACGACTTCGAGTCCTGGCAGCGCGCCGGTGATTGCATGGATGGCGCTCGCGAGCGCCTCGCTGAAGCTGCGCGCCTCGCGGTCAAACGCGGCGTACTGGGCGCCATCGCGCTCGCCGAATAGGGCATCCGCGCAGCCGGCCTCGTACAAGGCGTCCATGTGTGCGTCGTCGAGCACGTCCGGTCCGCTAAGAAAAAGCGTGAAGCTGTGGGTCTTTGTCGTCGTGTTCATGGTCGTGTCTTGGTGCTCAGGTCGTGCGGGCACTTCTTCACCGCTTCGCGGATGCGCTTAGCGAAGGTCGTGCCTTGCCCTGGCGTTCCCCAGATGCCGAGCTTGCAGCCGTGTCCGCAGCGCAGCGTGCCCCAGCGGTGGCCCCTGCCTGTGTTCTTTTCCACCTGCCAGCCTGCGTCCTGAGCCTCCTTGATGGCCTTGCGTATGTCCTTGTCCGGGTGTCGGTCCCCAGCCGCCATCAGCTTAGCGAGGCGTTGGAGTTTGTCAACACTCGTACGAGAAGAGTAGGCGCACGGGCGCTTTTCGGCATGAGTCCGTCATAGCAAGCACCGCGGACTGCCACCGACCCAGAAGCACATCAGCGAGAAGACGGCCGGCCACCACGTCAGCCCAGCTCTGCCGGAAAGGCGAGAGTCAGGCGGCGGACGGTGGCGCGGGTGGATCCCTCCGAGGGGCCTCGGCCTGGTGCGCGGGTCAGGCCCGCGCACGTAGCGCCAGGTAGGCCGCGCGGTCGCGGAAGGTGGCGCGCATGTCCTCGGTGAGGTCCTCCAGGAACTCCTCCCGGTAGGTGGAGTCGGTGAGCACCGCGATGGCGTAGTAGAGGCCCGAGAAGGCCGCGATGCCGCCGGAGACCCGCAGCAGCTCCGCGGTGATGTCGAGGCGCTCGCCGAGCAGGTGGAGGCTCACGAGCTCGTCGCCGGCCGAGCCGATCCACGACTCGCGCACCTCCGGGCCCACGGCCAGGGCGCCGAACGCCACGAAGAAGCCGCCGACGGCCGCGCTCACCACCAGCACCTGGAGCGCCTGGCTGACGAACATCACGAGCCCGACGTTCACCCGCTGCGAGCGCGTGAGCGGCGGCCCGCCGCCGCCCGCGTCGCGCTCGAGCTCGCGCACCTCGCGCGGCAGCCGGGCGACGAGGAAGAGCGCGCCGAGCACCACGAACAGCGCGGCCACGAGCGCGAGGTAGGCCTCCGACACCGTGGCGAACACCTGCCACATCTCCGTGTTCACGAACAGCACGAGCGCGAACACCAGCAGGAGCGGCACCGCCCGCGAGAGCGCCACGAACGCCACGGCCAGCTGGCCGAGCAGGTGCGTTGACGCCCAGCGGACCATGGACAGCAGGGCGAAGCCGAAGCCGAGCCAGAACAGCAGCAGGAGCAGCGCGTTGCCGCCCGCCGTGACCAGCGCGCTCGTGACCTGCCCCCCGAAGATCGCCGGCAGCAGGGCGGGGCCGAGGACGAACGTGGCGAGCTCCCCGGCGCCCACCCGGCGGGGCACGGAGAAGAAGGGCCGCCGGCGCGCGAGGTTCAACAGGCCGAACACGGCCACGAGCAGCGTGAGCCCGCCGGTGACCGCGGCGGCGTTGGCGGCCAGTGACCAGTCGAGGTTGGTGGCGCCGAGCAGCTCCGCCACGAACACGAAGGCGAGCAGCGGCGCGGCCCGCGTGAAGACGTCCTCGCTGGCCGTGTAGTCCTCGATGAAGAGCGGCAGGCCCGCTCGGCGGAAGCCGCGCTCGTACGCGCCCAGCTCGTCCATACCGGGGATTCCAGCCGTCGCGCCGGACGGTGGCGTGGGAACCCCGGCGCTCGAGAAAACCGAGACGGCCCGGCCGTCCTGGCCGGGCCCTCTCACCCCCACGGCACTCAGGTCAGCGGCGCGCCACCCGGGTCGAGCGGCTGACGATGTCCACGCCGTCCTCGCGGGTGTAGATCAACCGGAAGATCTTGTCTCCGGGGTCGGAGACCCGGAAGCGCTCGCGGATGTAGCCGCGGTAGTTGCGGATCGTGATCGGGTCGCCCAGGTCGCGGTACTCCTCACCGCGCTCGCGCACCTGCACCTGCACCTGGCGTCCACGGCTCTCCGCCAGGCGCACGCCGCCCCACACCTCGGTCGAGAGGCCGCTCTGGGTCACGAAGATCGGCATCCGGTAGGCCTCGTAGACCTCGTCCTTCCTCGCCCCGTTCGCGAAGTAGAGGCCGCTCTGGAAGCCCTCGAGGCTCGTGTCGTCGATGTAGGCGTACTGCGACCAGGTCTTCACCCGGCGATTCTCGTACGTCATCCACTCGGCCTCGTTGAGAAAGGCCGGGATGTCCGAGAGCTCGGCGCCGAAGCGCTCGTCCGGCGGGTCGCTCTGGAACCCGTACTCGGTGTTGTAGACGCCCAGGCCGCGGCGCACCCGGTCGCGATCGGCCGCGCGGTCCAGCGCGTCCTCCACGCGGTTGAGCGCCCGGATCGTCGCGTCGTAGCGGCTGGGCTCGACGGTGCGCGGGCCGCTCGGCCGCGAGTAGGGGTGCATCGCGAAGCCGGTCACGCCGTTCAGCTCGCGGTAGCGGTCGCAGTCGCGTGCGCGGGCGGCGCTGCCACGGTAGGGGCGCCAGTCCTCGTCCAGGCAGAAGAACTCACGGATGAAGTGGATCGGCTTGATCGTGTTGCGCGGGCCCTTGCGGCTGTGGCCGATGGGCAGCAGCTCGCCGAACAGGATCGAGTCGTTCTCGCGGCCCTCGCGGTGGAGCCCGTTCACGGCCCAGCGCACGAGGTCGCGGTTGATGTGGGGGGCGTTGGGGGCGGCGCGGGCCCGCGACCCCAGCGGCTGCAGGAAGTCCGGGTGGTTGGGCTCGTTCCAGATCGACCAGAAGCGCACACGGGGAAGCTCGCGGCCGTCGGCGGCACGATGCGCGCCGTCATAGCGCACGGCCAGGGCGCGCACGAAGCGCGAGTACTCGCGGGCGTCGGGCCGCCAGACGCCGAAGTCGTCGCCGTCCCCACCGGTGGCCCAGCCGGGCGCGGGGCCGGTCGGCGCCATCAGCACGCGCATGTCGCGCGCGTGGGCGCCGATCACGAGGTCGTCGATCTGGGCGAAGCGGGCCTGGTCGTAGCTCGAGGGCTCCCAGCCGCGGAAGCCGTCGGGCTTCTCCTCGCCGCGGGGGGCGATGTTGTACCAGTAGGCATGGATCTTGATGACGTCCACGCCGATGCGCTGGAGCTCGTCGAGGGTGCGGCCGCGCACGTCGCTTCCGGAGTGCATGAGCTGGCCGTCGGCCTGGAAGATCGCGAGCTGGGCGGCGCTCGCGTGGGCGGCGGCGGGCACGGCCAGCAGGCCGGCCAGGCAGGCCGCGAGGGTCGTGAGTCGTCGTCGGATGGGCATACATACCCCAACAGGGGCTCCATCACCGAGTTGCGGTACGGAACCCGGTGGGCGCCCCGCCGCTACGGCCCTTCGGCGGTGAACCAGCTCGAGCGCAGGCCGAGCCGGCTGCGCAGCTCCGTGCCGCTGGCGCTGCGCGTGCCGCCGCTGCCGCGGATCTCCACGGTCTTGGCCCGGCCGGAGGCCGTGCGCTCGGTCACGCGGACGTCCTCGAGCGTGCCGCGCACGAACGAGCCCAGCCGGCGCTCGGCCTCCGAGCGGCTGAGCGACTCGGTCCAGGTGTGCACGGGGGAGAGGTGGTCGTACTCGTCCTCCACCGAGCGCAGATAGGGCACGGGCGCGGCGTTCCAGATCTCCTCGTTGCCCGCGGTGCGCCCGCCGGAGGTGGAGAAGAAGAACGTGTCGGCCAGGTCGCCGCGATAGGTCACCACGAGCTCGCGCGTGTCGCGGACCGCCTCGCGCCCGCGCGTGTTCTCGGCGGTCACGCCGCGATACACCTGCGAGCGGGTGTCGGCGAAGACGTCGTGGTCCTGGTCGGGGAGCAGGCGCTTGAAGGCGTAGGTGCGCGCCGCCACCGCCTGGGCCTTGACGGCCTCCATCGGCCACGAGGTGGGCACCTCGGCGGGCACGACGCCGTACAGGTAATGGCGGCTGTGCACGCGGTTGATCACCCGCACCCGCGAGCCGTCGCGGTCGAGCACGAAGGTCCCGCGGTACTTGCCGTTGCGCACCCCGTTCTCCGCCCGCCCGCGCAGGCACACGGTGGCGTCGCCCGAAACGCGCACCGGCGCCCGGAGCCGGCCGATGGTGCGGTTGCGCGTGTCGTCGTACACGCGCAGGCTGTCGCGCCCGGAGCGGTAGAAGCGGTAGGAGCGCCGGGACGAGAGCCGCTCGCGGCGGCCGTCGGCGCCGCGGGCGCGGGTGGCGCCGCAGATCTTCTGCGAGCTCGACTGCTTGAGGAGCACGCGCACGATCCGCGCGCGCGTGTCGGTGACCTCGGTGCCCTGGTAGTAGTGGGCGAGGATCCAGCGGAAGTCGCGGTTCTCCCGCAGCGCATAGCCGTAGGCGCCGTACTGGGACATGCCGATGCCGTGCCCGAAGCCGCGTCCCTCGATCCGGAGGTCGGCGGAGGCCGTCGCGGGCGCGAGCAGCGCGACGGCGACGGCGATCAGGGCGGGTCGGCGGATCATTCGGTGACCTCCACGGTTCGGATGTGGCTGCGGCCCGACGCGTGGCGGGAATCGCCGAACGACAGCGACCGCACACGGTAGAGCCCGGGGTCGTCGAGCCGGAACGATGCCCAGGCCCGTCCGCGCTCGGTGTCCACGACCTCGCGCACGACGGTGTGCCAGTTCCCGTCCTCGCCGATGCGCTCGGCGCGGACCACGATCCGGCTCTTCATCGGGGTGATGCGCGAGTAGAAGCGCAGGCGCTCACCGGCCCCGGCCGCGTAGCGCGTGCCCTCGATGCGGCGGGCGCCGCGGAAGAGCGTGGCGATGCGCGGGCGGACCTGCACGCGCGCGGCCGGGCCGGGACGGTCGTCGAAGACGGCCCGGTAGCGGTGCGTGGAACCGACCCTGAAGTCGAGCTTGAAGGTTCCGTCGGGCGCGCTCGTGAGCTTCTCCAGCTCCCGCCAGCGTCCGCCGCGGTCGTATTCGACCGTGACCCCGGCGCTGCCCCGCGGCGCCTTCCCCGCCAGCTCGAGGCGCCCGCGGTAGGCGATGGCGCCGCGGCCGGGGTCGAGGGTGGCCTCCGGGCCCAGGGCGGCTCCGAGCGGGAAGTCGAACTGCGCGGCGCGGCGCCGCAGCTCGGGAAGCTGTGCGTAGAGGGCGCTGCCCGGACACGCCGTGCTGTCGCCGTCGCGGTGCCCGGAGACGGTGTTGAAGCGCACGTGCTCGCCTGCGGGGTATCGGTTGGCGGAGCCGCCCGCGGATTCGAGCACCACCGTGTCGTCCGGCCGCACACCGTGGAGGGCGAGCTTCCAGGCGAGCAGCCGCGACAGCGAGGCGGCCGCGGCCTCGGAGATGCCCGCCGTGCCGTACGAGCCGATCACGGCGATGCCGGTGGAATGGGAGTTCCAGCCCTGGGCGTGCGCGCCGATCACCGGGCGGTCGACGCCGCCCGCGCGCCCCTCGAACACCTGCCCGTAGGCGTCGACGACGAAGTTGTAGCCGAGGTCGTTCCAGCGGTTGCTGTTGCGGTGGTAGCGGCACATGGCGAGCACCACGTCGGGCGAGTCCGCGCGCGTGTACGCGGCGCCGTCCGCGGTGTGGTGGACGAAGGCGGCCCGCACGGCGCCCTCGGCCGGGGCGCGCCGGGGCGTGCACTCCCCGCGCTCCCATTCGGAGCGGGGGACGACGTCCGGTGCCGTGTCTGCCGCCTCGGCGTCGGCCACACCGATCAGGGCGAGGCCGGCAACCGCGGCGTCGCGCATGGCGGTGCGGGCGCGGTCGCCCGCGGTGGCGGTGCCGGTGGTGTTCTCGAACGCCGCGCGCAGCCCGGGGAGCGAGCGGTCGGCCCGCACCTCGAGCGCCTCGGCCTCGCCCACCCACACCGGGTCGGTCACGACCCGCCGGGCGGAGCGGTCCTCGCCGCCCTCGCCCTGGTCGGAGTCCACGCGCGAGGCGTGCATCCACGGACCCCAGTCGCCCCCGCGGCGGACGCGCAGCGCCACGCGGGCGTCGGGCTGCCCGCGCCATTGGAGGCCGACCATGTTGAAGCGCTTGTCGGAGGTCAGCACGTCCGCGAGCGACAGCGGCAGGTCGAAGCTGCGCGCGGGCGGAGGCGCCAGCACGGACCAGGCCGGGGCGGCGACCAGGGCACAGAGCGCGGCCAGCGCGGCGGCCCAGGCCGCCTGTCGACGGAGACGCATCACCCGTTCGCAACAGCCGCCACCGGTCTGGGTTGCGGTGTGCAGGATCTCCTGCGGAAACGGGTACGGTCCCGCCGTTGCCGTCGTCCCGCCATCATCCCCGCCGCGCGTCGGTCGTCGGCGCCGGGTCCTTCGGCACGGCCGTCGCCCTCCTGCTGGTGCGCGCCGGGCTGCGCACCACGCTGCTGTGCCGCACCGAGGAGCAAGCGCGGCTGCTGCTCGAAGCGCGTGAGAACGAGCGCTACCTGCCCGGCGTGGAGCTGCCCGAGCGGCTGAAGGTCCGTGTGCTGGGGGCGCACGACGACCAGTTCCACCGCGCCGACCTCGTCTTCCTCGCGGTGCCATCGGCCGGGCTCGTGCCGGCCGTGGCCGAGCTCGTGCGCCAGGGCGTGGCGCGCCACGCGGGGGTCGTCTCCCTGGCCAAGGGCCTGGTGCCACCCCAGGGCACGCCGCCCACCATCGCCCTCGTGAAGGAGTTCGACCCGCTGCGGGTGGCGTGCGTCGGCGGCCCCGCGCACGCGCGCGAGATGGTGGAGCACGGCGGCGGTCTCGTGTGCGCTTCGCAGTCCGAGACGCTGGCCCATCGCGTGGCGGAGGTGTTCCAGCGCTCCGGCGTTGTCTGCGAGGCCTCCTCGGACCCGGTGGGGGTCGAGCTGGCCGGCTGCGCCAAGAACGCCGCGGCGCTTGCGGCGGGCGCCACCGAGGCCCAGGGCCTCAACGCCGCCGGCATGGCCGCGGCCGACATCTTCCTCGAGGTGCTGGCCCTTGCCGAGCGCAGCGGCGCGCGGGCGCGCACCTTCGTGGGCCGGGCCGGGACCGGTGATCTCGTGGCCACCGCGCTCGCCCCCACCTCGCGCAACCGCAGCGCCGGCGAGCTGCTCGGCCAGGGCGTGGCGGCGGCCGACATCCCCGAGCGGGTCGGGCAGGCGGTGGAGGCCTTGGAGACAGTGCCGTTGCTGGCCAAGGCGGTGCGCAGCGCCGGCATCGAGGCCCCGATCCTCAGCGCGCTGGCGGGCCTGATCGACGGCTCGCTGTCCATCGACCGCTGGGTCGAGCTGATCCGTGCCGAGCAGCCCGCGCCAGAGCGCTTCCGCGGCCGCCTGGCCGCGTGGTGGCGCAAGCTCGTGGCGCGGCTGCGGCCGCCACGGCGCCGCTAGACTCGGGGACGTGAAGACGGAAACCCATCCCGAGTACGTCCAGGCCCGCGTGTGGTGCACCTGCGGCAACGAGTTCACCACCCGCTCCACCAAGGCCGAGCTGCACGTCGAGATCTGCTCGAACTGCCACCCGTTCTACACCGGCAAGCAGAAGCTGGTCGACACCGGGGGCCGCGTCGAGCGCTTCCAGCGCCGCGCCGCCCGCGCCGCCCGCGGCAAGTAGCCGAAACTCCCGGCGCCCCGAACTGTTCTTCGGGCGCATGCATCGCACCGGACTCGCACTCGGACTGCTCTGCGCCGCGCTCGCGGTCGCGCCGCAGGCCGCCGCACGCGATCGCGCGCCGGCCTCGGTCCGCGTGGCCGAGTGCCAGCCGGGTGGGGAGACCGAAACCCGCACAGGTGCGTTCCAGACGAGCATGCGCCGCGTGCGCGGCACCCGCTCGATGCAGGTGCGCCTCTACCTGCTGGAGCGGCTCGGCGACGGGCGGTTCACGCGCATGGAGGCACCCGGCCTGGGCGCCTGGCGCAGCTCGCGCAGAGGCGTCAGGCGCTTCGTCTACACCCAGCGCATCGAGGGGCTGAAGGCGCGGGCCGCCTACCGCGTGGTGGTCCACCACCGCTGGATCGGCGCCGACGGCAAGCGCATCCGCTTCGCGCGCCGGCGCTCCGATGTGTGCGAGGTGCAGGGCGCCCTGCCCAATCTCAGGATCGTGAAGATCTCCGCGCGGGACGGGCTCTACTCCGTCGTCGTGCGCAACTCCGGCGGCGCGGACGCCCGCGACGTCCCCGTCGCCCTCTCGGTCGACGGGGTGCCCCTCCCGGCCGTCACCCTGGCTTCGCTGGCCGCGCTCGAAACCCGATCCGTGCGCTTCACCGGCGCCCCCTGCAGGTCCGGTCTGAGTGCGGCCATCGACCCCGACGATGCCCTGCGCGAGTCGTCGGAGGCCGACAACGTCCGGGTGCTCCGCTGTCGCCGCTGACCCCATGCCCGTCTAGCATGGGCGGATGACCCAGGCCCGCGAATCCACCAACGGCGCCGGCCCGAGCGCCGCGCCCGACGGGCTGCGGGAGGCCCGCAAGGACGCGCCGATCGGCGGTCAGGCGGTGCTCGAGGGCGTGATGATGCGCGGCGTCTCCACATGGGCGGTGGCGGTGCGCAAGCCCGCCGCCGACCAGCTCGAGGGCCGCGACCATCTCGAGCCCACGGAAGCGGCGCTGGGCGAGATCGAGATCACCTCCGAGCCGCTCGTCTCCTTCAGCAGGCGCCACCGGCTTGCCCGCCTGCCCGTCGTGCGCGGAGTGGTGGCGCTCGGCGAGTCGCTCAAGATCGGCTTCAAGGCGCTCGGCATCTCCGCCAACGCGCAGGTGCCGGAGGGCGAGAAGGAGATCGGCGGCGGCGCCTGGGCCGGCACGATCGTGCTCTCCATGGCGCTGGCCATCGGGCTCTTCTTCATCCTGCCCGCCGGCCTCACCAACATCTTCCGCGACGACATCCCCAACTCGATCGCCTTCGTGGTGATCGAGAAGATCGTGCGGATCTCGATCTTCCTCGCCTACCTGTGGCTGATCTCGCGCATGCGCGACCTCCAGCGCGTCTTCGAGTACCACGGGGCAGAGCACAAGACCATCTCGTGCTACGAGGCAGGGCTCCCGCTCACCCCCGAGAACGCGCAGGGCTTCTCTCGCTTCCACCCGCGCTGCGGCACGAGCTTCCTGCTCATCGTGATGATCGTCTCGGTCTTCGTCTTCGCCCCGCTCGGCACGCCTGAGTGGTACTGGCTGTTCGCCTCGCGGGTCGTGGGCATCCCGCTCGTGGCCGGGCTCTCGTTCGAGGTGCTCAAGTGGTTCGGCCGCAACCGCACGAAGCTGTGGGCCCGGATCCTGATGTGGCCCGGCATCCAGCTGCAGCGCCTCACCACCCGCGAGCCCGACCTGTCGCAGCTCGCCGTGGCCATCGCCGCGCTCGAGGCCGTCCTCGCCGTGGAGACGCCGGAGGAGGCGTCGGACGAGGACCGCGTGGGCATGGAAGTCACCGCCTGACCCGCCCCGGCTGTCACAGGGCACAGGGCCTATCTCGTCTCAGAGGGCGAACCCCCGACGAGAGGACGCCCATGAAGGTCTTCGTCGCCGGCGCCACGGGAGCGCTCGGCAGGCAACTGGTCCCGCAGCTCGTGGCAAACGGGCACGACGTGGTGGGAATGACCCGCAGCGAGTCCAAGCGCGACCTGGTGCGCGGCCTAGGGGCGCGTCCGGCCGTGGCCGACGCTCTCGACCCCGACGCCGTGGCCCGTGTCGTGGCCGAGGCCGAGCCCGAGGTGATCGTGCACCAGCTCACGGCGCTGTCGGACTCGCTCGACATGCGCCGCTTCGACGCCGACTTCGCTCTCACCAACCGGCTGCGCACGGAAGGCACCGACCATCTGCTGGCGGCGGGACGCGCGGTCGCAGCCGGCCGCTTCGTGGCCCAGAGCTTCGCGGGCTGGAACTACGCCCACAGCGGCGGATGGGTGAAGAGCGAGGACGACCCGCTCGACCCGTCGCCGGCGGAGCCCTTCCGCGCCGCGCTGGCGGCCATCCGCCACCTCGAGGACGCGGTGACCGGTGCGGACAGGGTGGAGGGCATCGTGCTCCGCTACGGCGGGTTCTACGGGCCGGGCACGTCCGTGAGCCCCGAGGGCGAGCACGCCGAGCTGATCCGCAGGCGGAGGTTCCCGGTCGTCGGGAACGGAGCCGGGGTCTGGTCCTTCATCCATATAGAGGACGCGGCCTCCGCCACCGCCGCCGCTGTCGAGCGGGGCGCCACCGGCATCTACAACGTGGTGGACGACGAGCCCGCCCCGGTGCGCGAGTGGCTGCCGGAGCTGGCGAGCCGGCTCGGCGCCAAGGCGCCGCGCCACGTGCCCAGGTGGGTGGGTCGGCTGGCAGCCGGGGAGGCGGCGACCGTCATGATGACGGAGGTGCGTGGAGCATCGAACGCGAAGGCCAAGCGCGAGCTGGGCTGGCAGCCTCGGTACCCGAGCTGGCGGCAGGGCCTCGCCGCCGCGCTGGGCTGAGCGATGGCGGATCCGGGCGTCTTCGAGGAGTTGCGGCCGGTCGCATTCGGGATCGCCTACCGGATGCTCGGCAGCGTCAGCGCGGCCGAGGACGTCGTGCAGGAGGGCCTGCTGCGCCTGCACACGGCGCTGGAGGAGGGCGAGCGCATCGAGTCGCCGCGCGCGTACCTCTCGACCGTGGTCACGCGGCTCGGGATCGACGAGCTCCGCTCGGCGAGGGCGCGGCGCGAGCGCTACGTGGGCGAGTGGCTGCCCGAGCCGCTGCTCACGAGCTCGGATGAGGACCCCGCGCGCCACGCCGAGATGGCGGACTCGCTGTCGCTCGCCTTCCTCGGCCTGCTGGAGCGCCTGTCGCCCGAGCAGCGCGCCGTGTTCCTGTTGCGCGAGGTGTTCGACTACCCCTACGACAGGATCGCGGAGATCGTCGGGAAGAGTGAGGACAACTCCAGGCAGCTGGCCGCCCGGGCGCGCCGCCAGGTGGAGGACGGCAGGCAGCGGTTCGAGGCGTCCCGAGAGCAGAGCGAGGAGCTGGCCCGCCGGTTCTTCGCGGCCACCGAGCAGGGCGACCTCGAGGCGCTCGAGGAGCTGCTGGCCCACGACGTGGTGCTGCGCGGCGACGGCGGCGGAAAGGTGCCCGCGCTCGCCCGCGCCCTGCACGGCCGCACCCGGGTGGCCAAGACCCTGACCGCCTGGTCCAGGGCGGCCGCGCGCTTCGGAGGGGCCGCGGTGCGCAGGGCCGAGGTCAACGGCCAGCCCGGCGCGATGGTCCTCGATCCGGAGGGCAGGTTGATCAGCGTGATGACGCTCGACATCGCCGCGGGCAAGGTCCAGGCGGTGAGCTCGGTGGTCAACCCGGACAAGCTGCGGCATCTCGGGCCCGTGGCCGACATGGCGGCGCTGCTGCGCGAGCACTCGTAGGGCGCCTTCCCCCTTGACGCGGGGGCCGCGACGGGGTTTCCTGGTCTTTCCATCACGGAGGGGCGGGAGTTGGCAGGGATTCGTGCAGGTCTGGGGGTGTTCGTGGCGGCGATCGCATTGACGCCGGCCGCCGCATGGGCGTGTGAGGAGCACGATCCCGACGAGCGGGAGCGCGTGGCGGGCCGGGCCGGCCAGACGCTGACCGTGGAGATCCCCAACACGCTCGCGGGCGCGGAATGGGTCATCCGCACCGCGGGCGACGAGGACGACGAGGACGGCGACGAGCTGGCCAAGGGCGAGGACGAGGCCGCCCCGGAGGGCGTGGAGGCCGAGTTCGAGGTCCCGGATCTCGGTGAGGACCAGAAGAGCGTGGAGCTCGTCGTCGAGGTCACCCACGAGGCCGACGGCGCCGACTGGTCCTACGAGCTGGAGCTGGACTATCGCGGCCGTCCCGCGCCCGAGCCGCCAAAGGAGCCAAAGCCCGAACCCGAGCCGGATCCGGAGCCCACGCCCGAGCCGAAGGCCGACAAGCCCCCGCCGCCATCCGCGCCCGACCGCTCTTCCGACGCCCAGCCCGCCCCGGCTCCGGCCGCCGCCAAGCCGCCGCCGCCCCCGCCGCCCCCGGCCCCGGTGGTGCCCGTCGAGCGCGCGGCCCCGCCGCCCCCGCCGCCGGCCGCGCTTCTCCTGACGGGCGGAAAGGCGCCGCCGGCCGTGAGCGACCTGCTGGACGGAGTCGCCGCGGTCGGCACCGCGATCCCCGATGTGCTGGCCGGCGCATCGCCCGCTCAGCCCGCCACCGAGCAGCGCTCCCGCCGCCGCTCACGCCGGCGGAGCGAGAAGCCCGAGCCGCAGGCCTTTGCGCCCGCCCGGCGCCGCCGGCCGCCCGCCGCCCCCGCCGAGGAGGGCGGCATCCGCCTGCCCCAGGTGGATCTGCCCGGCTTCGGCTCGGGCCTGGCGTGGAGCCTGATAGGCGGCGGCACCCTCGCCTTCGCGCTCGCGGGCCTCGGCGTGGCCGGCCTCGGCCGCCATCGCCGGCGGCGCGGCCTCGCCCTGCGCTAGTAGGCGTGTCCGGAAGTTCCGCGTGGAACCCGGCGAGGGGCTGGGCGTGACTGACGTTGGACGCGGGATGAGTCGATGCAGAGCATCGGCGATTCCCGCGGCCGGCGTCAGGCGCGTCCAGACGCCGCCGGTTCCCGCCGGAACTTGCGGATGCGTCTACCTAGAGAGCGGGCACGTAACCTCTTCCCCGTGATCGACAAGCTCGTCGAGCAGATCGAGAGCCGCTTCCGCGAGCTCTCGGAGCAGATGTCCGACCCCGAGGTCATCGGGGATCGCGACCGCTACGCCGAGGTGGGGCGGGCGTACCGGCAGCTCGAGCCCGCCCACGAGCTCGCGCTGGAGTACCGGCGCGCGGCCGACGACGCGGCCGGTGCCCGCGAGCTGCTGTCCGAGGACGGCGACGATCCGGAGCTGCGCGACCTGCTGCGCACGAGCGAGGCGCGGCTGGCGGAGCTGGAGGAGGAGATCCGGCTCGCGATGGTCGAGCGCGACCCCAGCGACGAGAAGAACGTGATCGTGGAGATCCGCCCCGGCACGGGCGGCGAAGAGGCCGGCCTGTTCGCCGCCGACCTCTACCGGATGCTCACGCGCTACGCCGAGCGGAGGGGCCTCAAGACCGAGGACATGGCCGTCTCCGAGGGCCACTACACGTTCGCGATCAAGGGCGAGGGCGCCTACAGCGTGTTCAAGTTCGAGGGCGGCACCCATCGCGTGCAGCGCGTGCCGCAGACGGAGTCCCAGGGCCGCATCCACACCTCCACCGCCACCGTCGCGGTGCTGCCGGAGGCCGAGGAGGTGGAGGTGCAGATCGATCCCGGCGACCTCGAGGTGGACGTCTATCGCAGCTCCGGCCCGGGCGGGCAGTCCGTGAACACCACCGACTCGGCCGTGCGCATCACCCACAAGCCCACCGGCATCGTGGTGTCCATGCAGGACGAGAAGTCGCAGCTGCAGAACAAGGAGCGCGCCCTGCGCGTGCTGCGCGCGCGCCTGTACGAGCGGCAGCGGGCCGCGCAGCAGGCCGAGCTGTCGGCCGAGCGCCGCGCGCAGGTGGGCACGGGCGAGCGCGCGGAGAAGATCCGCACCTACAACTTCCCCCAGGACCGCGTCACCGACCACCGCGTGAACCTCACGAAGGGCAACCTGCCGGCGGTGGTGGCCGGCGAGCTCGACGAGTTCACGGCCGCGCTCGAGGCGGACGAGAAGCGCGTCAAGCTCGAGCGCCAGGCCGAGCCACTCGCCCCGTGACGGTGACCGTCGGCAGCGTGCGCGACGCGCTCGCCGCCGCGGAGGACGCCCTGCGCGCGGCGGGCTGCGACACCCCGCGCCTCGATGCCGAGGTCATGCTCGCCGACGCCATGGGCGTGGACCGCGGGGCGCTCGTGACCGATTCCGGCCGCGGCATCGAGCCCGCCGTCGCGCGCATCATGGGCGAGCGCGTGCGCCGTCGCACCACGCGCGAGCCCGTGGCCTACGTGCTCGGCCGGCGTGGCTTCCGGCGCATCGAGCTGGCGGTGGACGGGCGCGTGCTCGTCCCGCGGCCGGAGACCGAGCTGCTGGTGGAGCTGGCTCTCGGCTTGCCCGAGGGGGCGCGCGTGCACGACGTGGGCACCGGGTCGGGGGCGGTGGCCCTGGCGCTGGCCCACGAGCGGCCCGACCTGCGGGTGAGCGCGTCCGATGCCTCGCCGGCGGCGGCGCAGGCGGCGCGCGAGAACGCGGCGCGGCTCGGGCTGGACGTGCCCGTCACCGTCGCCCAGGGGCTTCCCGCGGGAGACTTCGAGCTCGTGCTGGCCAACCTCCCGTACGTGCGTGAGGACGAGTGGGCCGGCCTGGCGCCGGAGATCACTCGCTGGGAGCCGCGCGACGCGCTGCTCGCGGGCGAGGACGGCCTGGACGCCATCCGCGCGCTGGTGGCGGAGGCGACGGCGGGGCTGCGGCTCGCCCTGGAGCACGGCCCGGGGCAGGCGGCGGCGGTGCGCGGGCTGCTGAACGGCTCCGCGACGCTGCGCGACCTGGCGGGGCGCGAGCGCGTGACCCTGGGGGCGGCGCCGTGACCGCCGAGGACGTGGCCACCTTCGAGCGCTGCATGTCGGTGGGCGGCGTGGCCGTCTTCCCGGCGGACACGGTGTACGGCCTGGCCACCGACCCCGAGTCCGACGAGGGCGTCGCGCGCATCCTGCGGATGAAGGGCCGGTCGCCGCGCCGCCCCTCCGCGGTGATGTTCTTCCGCCTCGACCTCGCTCTGGCTGCGCTGCCGGAGCTCGGAGAGCGCACGCGCTCGGCACTCGGGCGGCTCCTGCCCGGCCCGCTCACGCTGCTGCTCCCGAACCCCACCGGCCGCTGGCCGCTGGCCTGCGGGCCGCAGGAGGGACGTCTCGGCGTGCGTGTGCCGCGACTCGACGGCGAGCTCGCGCCGCTGGCGGCCGTCCGCTGGCCCGTGCTGCAGACCAGTGCCAACCCGAGCGGCGGGGCGGACGCGCGCCGGCTGGGGGCCGTGGACCAGCGCATCAGGTCCGAGGCCGACCTCGTGCTGGACGGCGGCGAGCTGCCCGGCACGCCGTCCACGGTGGTGGACCTCACGGGCTACGAGGCGGACGGCGTCCACGCGATCGTCCGCGAGGGAGCCGTCCCCGCCGTCGCCGTCGCGGCCTCCCTCGGGGACGGGTCGTGAGTCACCGCCTGGCGGCCATCCTGCTCGCGGCCGGCGCCGGGCTGGCGCTCGCCGACGGTTCGATCGTCGTGCTCGCCCTGCCGGAGCTGCTCGACGCGCTCGACACCAGCGTCGAGGGCGTCGCGGCGGTCATCGGCGTCTACACGGCCGTGCTCGCCGTCGCGCTGCTCCCGGCGGAGGCGCTGCGCCGCGCCGTCGGCGCCCGGCGCCTGGGGGCGGGCGGGCTGGTGCTGTTCGCGGCCGCGTCGCTCGCCGCGGGCCTCGCCGGATCGCTGCCTCTGATGCTCGTGCTGAGGGCCGCCCAGGCGCTCGGCGGGGCGGCCGCCCTCGTGGCGGCGTTCGCGCTGCTGGACGCCGGGCGGCGGCCGGGTGGGGGCGGCCGGCTGTGGTCACTCGCGGCCATCGGGGGCGCCGCGGCCGGGCCGGCGCTCGGCGGCGCGCTCACCCAGGCGCTCGACTGGCGGGCGATCTTCCTCGTTCAGGTGCCGATCGCGCTCGCGGCGGCGGTCGCCGCGCTCCGCGGCCCCGCCGCGCACGTGGTGCCTGCCGGGGACGAGCTCGCATCGGCGCCGGCGCCGGCGCCGGGCCGGCGCACGCGGGCGGCGGCCGCGCTCGCGCTGGTCTCCGCCGCGCTCACCGCCGTGCTCTTCCTGCTCGTCCTGGTGCTCGTGGCGGGCTGGAGCCTGGACCCGCTGGCCGGGGCGGCCGCGGTCACCATCCTTCCGGTCACCGCGATCGCCGCGACGCGCATCAGGGGCGACGCGACCGTGCGCGCCGGGGTGGGCTGCCTGCTCGTGGCCGGCGGGGTGGCCGCCCTGGCGGCCCTGGGCACCGCCTCGGTGTGGTGGACGGTGGCCCCCCAGGTGCTCGCAGGCGTGGGCATGGGCCTGGCCCTCCCGGCGCTCGGCGGCGCCCTGCTGCCCGAGCGCACGGCTGCCGACGCCGCCCGCGTGCTCACTCTGCGCCACGCGGGCATCGCGGTCGCGCTCGCCCTGCTCGCGCCGGTGATCGCGGGGCAGCTCGACGAGGCGGTCGAGAAGGCCCGCGAGCGCGGCGCGGCGCTCGTGCTCGATGCGCGGCTCGACCCCACGGAGAAGCTGCAGCTGGCCCCGGCGCTGGTGGGCGATGTGAACGAGAGCGACGCTCGCGGGGAGCTGGCACGCTCCTTCGACGAGCGGGCCGGTGAGTTCGAGGACGAGGAGCGGGTGGAGTTCGAGCGGCTGCGCGAGCGCACCGACCAGGTGCTCACCGCCGCGGTGGGCGACGGCTTCAGGCTTGCCTTCCTGCTCACCGCGGCGTTCGCCGCGCTGGCCGCTCTCGCGCTGCTGCCGGTGCCGCGGCCTGCCGTGCTGGCGGTGGCGGCGGCGCTGGCGGCGGCGGTCCCGCTCGGCACATGGGCCGTGTCGGAGGCCACGGCGCCGGAGCCGGTGGAGATCGCCGACCCGTGCCAGGAGCGCGAGCTGCCCGACACCGGCGGCATCAGCGGCTTCATCCAGGACGCCGCTCTCGTGGCGCTCGACCGCGCCGCCTGCCGCTTCGGCTCCTCCCGCGAGGAGCTCGTGCTGGCCCTGTCCGACGAGGACGTCGCACGCGAGTACGAGCAGGAGCACGGGGTGGACCCGCGCTCGCTCGGGAACCTGGTGCAGGGTGTGCTGGGCTTCTGACCGGGCTGCTCAGACAGGCAGCAGCGGGATGTCCCAGACGACTGCCGCGGCCAGCCCGGCTGCGATGGCGGCGGCCGTGGCGAGCGCGCCGAAGAGCTTCTGCAGGCGGCTGGCCTCCGTCGCCGTGCGCCTGGCCGCCTCGGCGCGCTCGACGGCGCGCTCGAGCATTTCCTCCGCCCAGGCGAACTCCAGCGCGAGCATGGCCAGGCCGATCGGGACGACCACGAGCGCGGGCCCGGGCGTGACGAGCATGATCAGGCCGGCCAGCGTGACCGTGGCCCCGGCGACGGCGAACATCACGCGGTAGACGCGCGAGCGCAGCTTGTGGCGCTCGCGCCGCTGTTCCAGGCTCGCGATGAGCGGGTGCTTCTCGCGCTCTGCCATCCGCCTCCAAGGTACCGGCAGCCGGCGCTGGTACGGTGGCGATGTGACCGATCTCAGCCCCGACTACTTCACCAAGCACGTCGCCGAAGTCGACCCGGAGATCGCGCAGGTGCTCGAGGACGAGCTCCAGCGTCAGGAGGCCACGCTGGAGATGATCGCCTCCGAGAACTTCGTCCCGCAGGCGGTGCTCGACTGCCAGGGCTCCGTGCTCACCAACAAGTACGCCGAGGGCTACCCCGGCAAGCGCTACTACGGCGGCTGCGAGCACGTGGACGTGGCCGAGAACCTCGCCATCGCCCGCGCCAGGGAGCTGTTCGGCGCGGAGCACGTCAACGTCCAGCCGCACGCCGGCGCGCAGGCCAACGCGGCCGTCTACCACGCGCTGTGCGAGCCCGGGGACACGGTGCTCGGCATGAGGCTCGACCACGGCGGTCACCTCACGCACGGCATGAAGATCAACTTCTCGGGCCGCCTCTACGACATCGTGGCCTACGGCGTGCGCGAGGACGACTCGCTGCTCGACTACGACGAGCTCGAGCGCCTGGCCAAGGAGCACCGGCCCAAGATGATCCTCGCGGGCTGGTCCGCCTACCCGCGGCAGCTCGACTTCGCGCGTTTCCGAGCTATCGCCGACGAGGTGGGCGCGTACCTGTTCGCGGACATGGCGCACTTCGCCGGGCTCGTGGCCGCGGGCGAGCACCCCAACCCCGTGCCGCACGCGGATGTCGTATCCACCACCATCCACAAGACTCTCGGCGGCGCGCGCAGCGGCATGATCCTCTGCAAGGAGGAGTTCGCCAAGAAGATCAACTCGGCGGTGTTCCCCGGGCAGCAGGGCGGGCCGCTCATGCACGCCGTCGCCGCCAAGGCCGTCTCGCTCAAGATCGCGCAGTCGGAGATCTTCCGGGAGCGCCAGCGGCGCACCCGCGCGGGCGCGTCCATCCTGGCCGAGGAGCTGCTCCCGGCCGGCATCAACGTGCTCACCGGCGGCACCGACGTCCACCTCGTCCTGGTGGATCTGCGCGAGTCCGAGCTCGACGGTCAGCAGGCCGAGGACCGCCTGCACGAGATCGGCATCACGGTCAACCGCAACGCCGTGCCGTTCGACCCGCGCCCGCCGGCGGT
The DNA here is from genome assembly GCA_040901445.1 of Thermoleophilaceae bacterium. Lineage (GTDB taxonomy): Bacteria > Actinomycetota > Thermoleophilia > Solirubrobacterales > Thermoleophilaceae > JBBDYQ01. Next base: position 27,641 of record JBBDYQ010000009.1, read on the forward strand.
CTCCAGCGGGCTGCGCATCGGCACGCCGGCGCTCGCCACCCGCGGGTTCGGCGAGGCGGAGTTCCGCGAGGTCGGCAGGATCATCGCGCAGGCGCTCACCGCGCCTTTCGACGACGCCGCCAAGGCCGAGCTGTCCGAGCGCTCCCGCGCCCTCGCGGAGCGCCACCCGCTCTACCCACAGCTACAGGGCACCCCCACCGCGGCCTGAGCACGCCGGTCTTCCAGCTCGAGGGCGTCACCGCCTCGCGCGGCGGGCGCCGCGTGCTGGACGGGCTGTCGCTGGAGATCGGCGGCGGCGCCACAGCGCTCGCCGGGCCGTCGGGCAGCGGCAAGTCCACGCTGCTGCGCCTCATCAACCGGCTGGCGGAACCGGACGAGGGCGCGGTGCGCTTCCACGGCGAGGACGTTCGCTCCCTCGACCCGCTCGAGCTGCGGCGCCGGGCCTGCCTCGTCCCGCAGCTGCCGGCGCCCCTCCCCGGCAGCGTGGCGGACAACGTGGCCTACGGGCCCGGCCTGTGCGGGCGCAGCGCCGACGTCGAGCGCGCGTTGGGCCTGGCCGGCCTCGGCGCGGGGTACGCCGGGCGCGATGCCGGCGGGCTGTCGGTGGGCGAGCAGCAGCGGGTGATGCTGGCGCGGGCGCTGGCGCTCGAGCCGGAGGTCCTGCTGCTGGACGAGCCCACCTCCGCGCTCGATGAGGACGCCCGCGCGGGTGTGGAGCGCACGCTTTCCGAGCTGGCCGGCGAGGTGTCCGCCGTGGTGCTCGTGACCCATGACCGCGGCCAGGCGGAGCGGCTGGCGAGCCGCACCGTGGAGCTGCGGGACGGGCGGGTGCGCGGATGACCTCGATCGAGGTCACGCTCGGGGAGGTGGCCGCCACGCTCGTGCTCGTGGCGGTCGCGGCGGCGGTATCGATGTGGCGCCGGGCCGACCTCGAGTCAGACATCGGGCTGGCGGTGCTGCGCTCGTTCCTCCAGCTCACCGCGGTGGGCTTCGTGATCCAGGCGATCTTCGACTCGGACAGCCTGTGGCTCGTGGCTGCCCTGCTCGCCGGCATGGTGGGCTTCGGGGCGTTCACGGCGCGCTCACGCGCGCGTGGAGTGCCGGGCGCGTTCGTACCGCTGCTGCTCGCGCTGTCGGCGGCGGCCGCCGTCACGCTCGGCCTGGTGCTCGTGCTCGGGGTCTTCGAGGCGGAGCCGCGCTATCTCGTGCCGGTCGGCGGCATGGTCATCGGCAACGCGATGACCGCCGCGGCCGTGGCGCTCAACCGCCTGGCCGACGAGGTGAAGTCCTCCGCCGCCGTCATCGAGGCCACGCTCTCGCTCGGCGCCACCGCGCGCCAGGCATCCGCCGGCATCGTCACCCGCAGCCTGCGCTCGGGCATGATCCCGCTCGTGGATTCCACGAAGACCACCGGCGTCGTGTTCTTTCCGGGCACGATGGTGGGGATGCTGCTCGCGGGAGCCGATCCGGTGGACGCGGTCCGGCTGCAGCTCATCCTGCTGTGGGCGCTGCTCGGGAGCGTGGCGCTCTCCTCCGTGCTCGCCGTGTCCCTCGCGCAGGGCCGTTTCTTCACGCGGGCCCACCAGCTGCGCGTCTAGATGCACGTCGCTCCGATCACCGACGAGCAGTTCGAGGCGGTCCTGCCGCTGATCGCCGGCTACCAGCGCTTCTACGGGGGCCTTCCGGACGCCGGCCGCAACGCCTCCTTCTTCCGCCGCTTCCTCGAGCCCAGCGACGAGGGGCTGCTGCTCGGCGCCTGGCGCGACGGCGAGCTGCTGGGCCACGCCTGCCTCTACTGGACCTTCAGCTCGGTGAGCGCGGCGGAGGTGGTGCTGCTCAACGACCTGTTCGTGCTCGCGGAGCACCGCGGCTCCGGCGTGGCACGGGGGCTGATCGACGCCACGGTGGACGTGGCGCGCTCCCGCGGCGCCCGCGCCGTGCGCTGGTTCACGGCGCTCGACAACCGCGAGGCGCAGCGTGCCTACGAGCGAACGGGGGCGTCGCGGTCGGCCTGGTTCGAGTACGAGCTGCCGGCGGGGTAGCCGCGTGCACGCGCACGACCATCCCGGCCGCGGGCCCGGCCGCCTGGCAAACCGCCGCCGCATGGCCGCGGCGCTGGCCATCAACGTCGCGCTGCTCGTGGCGGGCATCGCGGGTGCCCTCCTGTTCGACTCGGTGGCCCTGCTGGCCGACGCGGGCCACGTGCTCTCGGACCTCGGGGCCATCGGGCTGGGCCTCGCGGCCGCCACGATCGCGGTCAGGCCCGCCGCCGGCCGGCGCACGTTCGGGTCCGGCCGCACGGAGATCCTCGCGGCGCTCGCGAACGGCGTCACGCTCGTCGTCGTCGCCGTGCTCGTGATCGTGGAGGCGGCCGGGCGCCTGTCGGACCCTCCCGACGTGGAGGGCCTCGGCGTCCTGGTCGTCGGCGTGCTCGGCCTCGCCGGCAACGCGGCCGCCACCTTGCTGCTCGCGGGGGGCGACCGGGAGGACCTCAACCTCGAAGGGGTCCTGCGCCACTCCGCCGCCGACGCGCTGGGATCGCTGGGGGTGATCGTGGCCGGCGTGCTGGTGCTCGCCACGGGCTGGCGCGAGGCGGACGCGGTGGTGGGCATCCTGATCGGCGCGCTCATTCTCGCGGGTTCCTGGCGGCTGGTGCGCGAGCCGGTGGACGTGCTCATGGAGGCCGCGCCACGGGGGGTCGACGTGGAGCAGGTGGGCGAGGCGATGGCCGGCGTGACGGGCGTGCGCGAGGTGCACGACCTGCACGTGTGGACTGTCACGTCCGGCTTCCCGGCTCTCGCCGCGCACGTGGTGTGCGATCCGCACGACGAGGTCGACGCGGTGCGCGGCCGGCTCGAGCTGCTGCTGCGCGAGCGCTTCGGGATCGAGCACACCACGCTGCAGGCCACGGCCGCGCCGCTGCTCGAGCTCGAGGACCGGCGAGGGGGCGGCTGACCCGCTCCGGCCACGCCGGAGCACCTGGATACGCTGCGCGGCGATGAGCGAACTCGACGCGCTCTGGGCGTTCCTCGTGGCGGGCGCCGTCTCCTTCGCGCTCACGCCGCTCGCCGGGCGGCTCGCCCGGCGGGTGGGGGCGGTGGACCATCCGAAGGAGCGCGGCCTGCACGACAGCGCCACGCCCTTCCTCGGCGGGCTGGCCATCCTTGCCGGCACGCTCGCGGCGGGGCTGCTGTTCATGCCGGCGGGCGATCAGACCACGGCGATCCTCGCGGGCGCCGTCGTCATCACCGCGGTGGGCGCGATCGACGACGCCGTGGACCTCTCGGCTCAGTGGAAGCTCCTGGGCCAGATCGCGGCTGCGCTGATCCTCGTGCTCTCCGACGTCCGGGTGGAGAACGTCACGCTGCCGTTCCTCGGGGCGCTGGACCTCGGCCCGGAGCTGGGCGGTGCGCTCACGGTCGTGGGCGTGGTCGCGGTGATGAACGTCGTGAACTTCACCGACGGCGTGGACGGGCTCGCGGCGGGGGTGTGCACGATCGGCGCCGCCACGTTCGCCGGCATCGCGCTGTCGCTGGACCGCGTGGACGCCGGCATCCTCGCCGCCCTCACGGCCGGCGCCGCCGTGGGCTTCCTCTGGCACAACTTCCACCCGGCGTCGATCTTCATGGGCGACGCCGGCGCCAACCTGCTCGGCTTCCTGCTGGCGGCGGTGGCCATCCAGGGCGTGCTGAAGACGGCCGCGGTCGTGGCTCTCGTGTTCCCGCTGGTGATTCTCGCGGTGCCGATCCTCGACTTCAGCTTCGTGGTGCTCAAGCGGCTGAAGTACCGCCGCCCCGTGTACTCCGCGGATCGATGGCACTTCCACCACCGGTTCGCCAACATCGGCTTCTCGCAGCGGCGCACCGTGCTCTACCTCTACGCGTGGACGCTGTCGCTCGCGGCGCTCGCGCTCGCGCTTCGCTTCGTGCCCTACTCGGACGACAGCGGCAGCTTCCGCGCCGGCTGGACGATCGTGATCGCGGCGTTCGGGATCGCGGCCGTGGCGGCCAGTCTCTACCTCGTCTACGTGCTCGAGATCCTCAAGTTCCGGCGCTTCCGCGAACGCGAACTGCGCCGCGACGCGGCCGCGCTCGGCGACCCGGCACCGAGCCAGGAGGAGCTGGATGCGGAGATCGAACGCGAGGTGGAGACAGGTGAGTTCGAGGCCGTCCCGCGCGAGCCGTCTTCAGATTCGGTTTAGGGCGCCCCGGGTACAGTCATCCGTCGATGAGCCCGACCGAGCGGGCCAGACGTGCGGCGGGGCTCGACGGCATGCGCGGCGTCGCGTCTCTCTGCGTCTTCCTGGTCCACATCTGGATCTACACGAATCCGTCGCGCCCCCCGCGGGACGACTTCTGGGACTTCCTGGTCTTCGAGCTGCGCCTGAGCGTGGTCTTCTTCTTCGCGCTCTCGGGCTTCCTGCTGTTCCGGGATTTCGCGCGCGCCGCCGTCCGCCGCGAAGGCCGCGCGGACGCCCGCGGTTACGGCGTGCGCCGCGTCGCGCGCATTGCTCCCGCCTACTATGTGGCACTGGCCGGTGCGGTGGCGCTGCTGTGGGGCGGCGACATCGCCGGCTTCCGCCCGATCTCGGTCGAGGAGCTCGGGATCTTCGCCCTGTTCGGCCAGAACTACTCCGAGGCCACCCAGCTGCGCTTCAACCCGGTGCTGTGGACGCTCGCGCTCGAGGTGGCCTTCTACATCGCGCTGCCCTTCATCGGGATGCTCGCCTACCGCCTCGGCAACGTGCGCCGCGTGGCGCTGCTGCTCGCTTCGACGGTGCCGCTGGGCATCGCCTGGAACGCGTTCGTCCACTACGACGGGCAGAGCAGCGTGGTCGCGTATCTCCTTCCGTCGTACCTGCCCTACTTCGCGCTCGGCATGCTGCTCTCGCTCGGGCTCGAATACCAGCTGGCCCACCGCGGGCGGCGTCCGGAGCTCTCGGCGTGGCCGACCGCCGCGCTCATGGCGGGCGGCTTCGCGGTCGTGGCGCTCAACGGCTGGTGGCACGCCGCCGAGCTCGAGCCCGCCACCAACGACTCGATCGGCCTGTTCCAGGACCTGCCCGCGGCGTTCGGCTTCACCGCGATGATCGCGGCGGCCACGTTCGGGGCCGGCGCCGCCGTGTCGTGGACGCGCTTTCGCCCGTTCGTCTACGCGGGCGTGGTCTCGTACGGCTTCTACCTCTGGCACGTGCCGCTGATCCTGTTCTTCAAGCGCCTCGGCCTGCTGCCGGACAACTTCTTCGCCGCCGCGGCCGTCACGCTGCCGGTGGCGCTCGCGGTCGCCGCGGCCAGCTGGCACTTCATGGAGAAGCCGGTGATCGAGCGGGCGGCGCGTCGCCACCGCGCGCGGCGCGACGTGCCCGAGCGCGCGCGCCTCGAGGCGCGGACGGCTCCGTAGCGCTAGTGTCCTGAGTCGCGGGACACTAGAGCACCTGCACCCGGGCGCTGCCGCGCGGCACGCGGAAGCGGCGCAGCGTGCGCGCCTCGGTGGACCGCCGCACGGCGTCCACGCCCCTGAACGTCACGAGCAGCTCGTCCTCCGATGCCTCGAGGATCCCGTAGCCCCGCGAGGACTGCTCGTCGTACTTGATGTGCGGGTTGACCAGCCGGATGTTGCCGGTCACGAGTGCCGAGCCCTCCGGGGACAGCGCCCCGCCGGCCGTGTCGCTGATGGCCTCCGGGATCCCGAGCGCGGTGATGGACCCGCCCACGAACTCGGTGGCCACGCTGTCGGGCCCGCGCCCGCTCACGCCCACCTCGCCGGCGAAGAACGTGTGGATGTCACCGGTGATCGCCGTGACGTCCCTCACGCCGTTGCGGCGGACGTGCTCCAGGACCTCGCGGCGCTCGTCCGCATAGCCGTCCCAGGAGTCCTTGTTGATCGGCACGCCGGGCGCCTCGTCGAGCGACATCAGCATGAGCTGGCTGGCGATCACCTTCCAGGTGGCGCGTGAGCGCACCAGCTCGTCCTTGAGCCACTCCCTCTGTTCCCGGCCGAGGTAGGTGCGCCCCGGGTCGCCGGCCTCGAGGCAGGGGACGAAGAGATCGTCGCCGCAGGGCTGGTCGTCGCGGAACTGGCGCTGGTCGGTGAGGAAGAGCTCGACGGTGCGGCCGAGCGGGACGGTGCGGTGGAGGCGGTAGCCCAAGCCGCGCAGGCGCCGGAAGGGCATGTACTCGTAGAAGGAGCGGTAGCCCGCAAGACGGCGCTCGCCGAATGGCACCCGCGCGTCGATGGTGGCCTCCCCGGGCAGCTCGCCGGCATAGTTGTCCTCGACCTCGTGGTCGTCCCAGATGGCCATGAACGGATGCGCGGCGTGCATGGCCTGGAGGTCGGCGTCGCCCTTGTAGAGGCGGTACTTGGCGCGGTACTCGTCCAGCGTCTGCACCTCGCCGTCGCCGTTGGCGCCGAGCGTGTCGCGCCGCTCATCGGGGCCCTCGTAGAACGTGCGCTCGTAGATGTAGTCGCCGAGGCACACCACCAGGTCCACGTCGTCGAGCTCCGCGATCGTGCTGTGGGCCCCGTAGTAGCCCGCCTGGTAGTCCTGGCAGGAGAAGAAGGCGATACGCACCGGCTCGCGCGAGTCGGCGGGGCGGGCCAGCTTGAAGCGGCCGACCGGCGACGCGGCGTCGCCCGCGCCGAACCGGTACCAGTAGCGCTCGCCCGGCCGCAGGAAGCGCTTGCCCTGCAGGCGCACCTCGACGGTGTGGTCCTTCGCGGCCCGGGCCACCACGTCGCGCTCGTAGAGCACGCGGCCGAATCCGGGGTCGCTCGCGATCTCCAGGCGCAGCTTGCGGTCGGCGGTGTGGCCACCGAGGCGGGTCCAGAGCGTGACGCCCCCGGGCGCGGGCTCGCCGCTCGCCACGCCCTGGACGAACTCGCCGCCGCGGGCGAACGGGACGCCGCGGCGCCGTTGCGCGCCGGCGCCCACCGGCACGCCGCCGAGGATGAGCGCCCCGGCTCCAGCTCCCAGCCCCGCCTGACGGAGGAAGGTGCGGCGATCCATGCCCTGCCCCATGCCGTGGCCAGGGTACCCGCTCCTGGCCGCTTCGCGTGCAGGTCCGGTGAAGCGGCGGTCAGCCGTCGCCGTCGCCGAAGGCGCCCGGCCCCGCGGCCGCGCCGTCGCCGCGCACCCGCTCCGGCGGCTCGCGGGTGAACTGCTCCACGGCTGCCAGCACCTCGTCGGCGAGCTTCGGCCCGTCCTCCTCGTTCACGGGCGTGGCCGCGATGCGGACGATGACCTCGGCGTCGTCGACCTCCTCCAAGCCGATGTGGGGGCGCGCACGCACGGGCGTCTGCACGGACTCGTCGAGCAGGGCCTGGACCGCGCTTGGCTTGACGCCGGGCTGCAGCCGGGCGCGCAGGTCCACCGACGCGGGCTCGCGCAGGGGGATGATCGCGACGCCCAGCACCACGCTGTTGGGGACCATGATGCTGTCGGCCCCGCTGGCGAGCGTCGTGTGGAGCAGGCCGAGCGTTGCGACCTCGCCCTCCACGGTGCCCGCCAGGCCCCCGCCCTGAAGGCGGATGCGGTCGCCCAGCTTGAACGGCCGCGCGCTCAGGAGAACCGTGCCGGCCAGCACGTTGGCCAGCGTCTGCTGAGCCGCGAGGCCGATGACCACCGCCGTCACCGCGCCACCGACGGCGAGCGTCTCGGGGTTGAGCCCCGCGACCCTAAGCGCCACGAGGATCGCCAGCCCGAGGGTGGCCAGGCGGATGAGGAACTCGACCGTGCCCGCCGTGGCCGGCTCGAGCCGGCGCAGCAGCGTTGGGCCCATCAGCCTTCCGACGTCCCGCGCGAACGCCCAGCCGAGCACGATGAGCAGGATGGTCGTGCCGATCCGGATCGGCATGTTCGGCCCCGGGATGTCGTCGCGGTAGTTGTAGACGAGCAGGATCGCGACGATCAGCGGCACGATCAGCACGAGCTGACGGGCGGCCCTCCTGGCCTGGCGCGCGGCCTGGAGGCGCATGTGACGCAGGGCGTGCGGGCTGTAGCGGGGCGTGACCTGGGTGGGGGCGCCCGCCGCCTCCTCGGGCGTCACAGGGCGCTGCTGCTGTCGGCGTCTGAGCAGGGGCATGGTGCGCGGGTCCCACCTACCCCGTTTCAGAATGGGGAAGCGCCAAGCGGGTGCTCAGAACAGGCTGCCCTGGGTGGGACGCGGCTCGGGCTGGGGCCGCGGGCGTTCTAGCCCCCCTCGCCCCAGGCCGTCAGCACGAGCCGCCGCCCGCCGCCGTGGTCGCGGTGCTCGCAGAGGTAGATGCCCTGCCAGGTGCCCAGCGCCAGGCGCCCGTCGGACACGGGGAGCGTCAGCGAGCTGCCCAGCAGGGACGACTTCACGTGCGCCGGCATGTCGTCGGGCCCCTCGACGGTGTGCGTCCAGAACGGCGCGTCCTCGGGCACCGCCTCGTCGAACCATGAGCCGAAGTCGTGCCGGACGTCGGGGCTGGCGTTCTCGTTCAGTGTGAGCGAGGCCGAGGTGTGGGTGATGAAGACGTGCGCGACGCCCACGCGCATGCGGGCGAGCTCGGGCAGGGCGTCCTCGACCTCAGGCGTGACGAGATGGAAGCCCCGCGGGCGCGGGCGCAGCGTCGTCTCGCGCTGAATCCACATCGGGGCCACCGTAGCGGCCGGGCACCGCGATCGGCACCGCGAACAGGCCGGCGATCCCGAACGCCACGATGGCGATGGCGGGGCCGCCCTCGCCGAAGCCCCAGCGCGCGGCGGCCGCCGTGATCAGGACCACGAAGGCAAGGCGCAGCGCATGCTTGATCTCGGGTCCAACCCGCGGCAGGAGCCTCTGGAGCTCCTCGAGGTCGGAGGGGAGCGGCACGGGGATGTCGCTGCGGCGAAGCGACGTGAGCCCGCAGCCGCACGCGTCGCAGCGCGGCGCGGTCATTGCCGCCGAGCCGGCGTTGCGGCTCCAGCCGCAGAAGTCGCATCGGTGCACGTACTCCATCCCGCAGCCCGCATCGGACGCCGGTCCCGGGCTCCTTGACCCAGGCTCAACATTTCCGGCCGTACGTCCGATAGCCAGACAATGGCTACGCGCGCACGGAGGCGCAAGGATCAGCCCTGGAACCCGCCCTCGTCGGGGCCGGACATCTCGACGGTGTTCGTGCTCTTCGCGGCGGGGCCGCTGCTGCTGCCGGTCGTGGGGGCGAACGCGGCGACGCTCAGCCGGGGGATCGCTATCTCGGTCATGGCTTTCGCGGCGCTGGGCGCGCTCGGGGCCTCGCGCCGCGCGCCCGAGCGCCGCCGCGCGTGGCTGGCGGTCTGCGCCGCCGCGATCGTGGGGATCGCCGGAAGCCTCTCGGGGATGGCAGCCGATCTCGGCTGGGCTCCGGGCGGCTTGCGCAGCGGCCTGGGCGGTCTCGCCGCGCTCGGGTTGCTCGCGGGCGTTGCCATGCTCGCCTTCCAGTCGCTGCGCGGCATCCGCCTGGACCAGGCCGTCGACGCCCTGCTCCTCGGCCTGGTCGCGGTGGGAGCCGGTGTCTACATGGTCGCGATCCCCGGTTTCCGTGACGGGAGCGTGCTGACCACGACGGCGTTCGTCGTCGACCTCGTCGCGGTCTTCGCGGCTTCCCTGTCGGTCGTCGCGTCGGAGGGCTCGCGCCGGCGCATGACCTTGAGCTTGCTCGGCGCCGCCTGGTTCATCACCGCGGGACACGCCATCGTCACCCTCACCTTCAGCGGCGCGATCTCACTCCCGGCCGGGGTGTCCACCCTCGTCTTCGCGGGAGCCGCGGCCTGCATCGGCGTGGCTGCCAGGTTCGAGACCGGCCGTCCGGCCACGCGCCGCGCCGCGCCCGAGGGCGACCGCTGGCTCTATGCGCGCGTGATCGCCCCGCTGGCAGCGGTGCTCGCCTTCCCGGCGATGGGCCTTGCAGTGTGGGCCGCGCGGGGCCTGGACCACTGGGAGCTGGCCTACTTCGGCACCCTGTCGGCGCTGCTGCTCGCGCTCGCCTTCGGCCGCCAGGCGCGCCTGCTCGTGGACAACCACGGAGCCATGACCCGCGAGCGCGGGCTGCGCGAAGAGGTCATGCGCCGCAACGAGGACCTCGAGGCGGTCACGGGCCTCGCCACGACGATGACGCAGACACTCGATGAGACTCCGATCGTGGAGCGCGGCCTCGAGGTGCTTCACCTGGCCGCCCACGCCACGAGCTCCGCCCTCACCGACGGCGGCCGGGCACACCTGCTCGCCTGCGCGGGCGACTGGAATCGCGACCGCATCTGGCTCGACGGGATACCGGAGCCCGACGGCGCCGGCGGTGCCGTGAGCCGTCGCGGCGGCCGCGAGATCGTGCAGCTCCCGCTGGCCGCCCGCGGCAGCGCCATCGGAACCGTCACGGTCATGCGCGCCCAGCCGCAGCCGTTCGGCAGCGCCGAGGTGGACCTCCTGCGCGTCCTGGCCGACCAGCTCGCGATCGCCATCCAGAACGCCCGCGACTACCGCGAGAAGCTCGAGCAGGCCGTGCGCGACCCGCTCACGGGCCTCTACAACCGCCGCTACTTCTTCGAGGCGCTGGAGAAGGAGGTCCACAGGGCCCGCCGCTATGGCTCGCACGCCTCGCTCGTGATCTTCGACGTCGACGACTTCAAGCAGATCAACGACACGCTGGGCCACAGCGCCGGCGACGAGGCGCTCCGCAAGATCGCCGAGATCATGGCCGAGCTCATCCGCGAGGTGGACAGCGTCGCCCGCATCGGCGGGGAGGAGTTCGCCCTGCTGCTGCCCCAGGCACAGCAGCTCGACGCCCTGCTCGTTGCCGAGCGCGTGCGTACCGCCATCTCCCGCGCCGGGATCCTGGCAGACCGCCGCGTGACCGTGAGCGGCGGCGTGAGCTCGTGCCCGCACGACGCCGTGACCAGGGAGGCGCTGGAGCAGAAGGCGGACGCCGCCCTCTACTGGGCCAAGCGCAACGGCAAGAACATCTGCGCGCTCTCGAGCGAGGCCACCGAGCACGCGATGGAGATGGACGCGGACGGCATGCTCGCCCATCTCACCGCGCTCGTCTCCGTGATCGACGGAGGCAGCCAGCGGGCCCGCGACCACTCCGAGAACGTGGCCGCCTACGCCGTGACGATCGCCCAGGAGCTCGGGCTCGATGCCGATCGCATCACGCAGCTGCGCCGCGCCGGCCTCCTGCACGACATCGGGAAGATCGCCGTGCCCAGCGCGATCCTCACCAAGCCGGCCGCCCTCGACCCCGACGAGTACGAGCGCGTGAAGCTCCACGCCGCGGTCGGTGCGACGATGCTGCTGCACGCCGGCCTGGAGCTGGAGGCGGCGTGGGTGCGCGCACACCACGAGCGCCTGGACGGCCTGGGCTACCCCGACGGGCTGGCGGGCGGCCAGATCCCCCTCGAGGCCCGGATCCTGCTCGTGGCCGACGCATTCGAGGCGATGACCTCGGACCGCCTCTACCGCGACGGCAGAGGGGTTGACGCAGCCGTCGAGGAGCTGAGGGCCTGCGCCGGGACCCAGTTCGACCCCGACGTGGTCGAGGCGCTCGTGCGGCTGCACGAGCGCGAGAACCTCGACGTGCTCGCGCTCCGCGCCGCCGGCGACGGCGACTGATCAGCCGGCCGGCAGCGACGCCGGCGGCGGCTCGAAGCCGCGCGAGCGCATGCCGGTCTCGATCTCCGCGATCGTCGCCTCGAGCACCTTCACCCGGGCCCACCGCTTCGAATCCGCCTCCACGAGGTGCCAGCGGGCGTGCGGGTGGTCCGTGCGCTCGAGCATGTCCTCGACCGCCCCCTCGTAAACGCCGCGCCTGTCACGGTTGCGCCAGTCCTCGTCCGTGAGCTTCCAGCGCTTGAGCGGGTCGCCGCGGCGGCGCTCGAAGCGCTTCAGCTGCTCCTCCTCCGAGATGTGCAGCCAGAACTTCACGAGGATCATCCCCTCGAGCGCGAGCGTGCGCTCGAAGGCCACGATCTCCTCGTAGGCCCGGCTCCACTGGTCCACGCTGGCGAAGCCCTCCACGCGCTCGACGAGCACGCGCCCGTACCAGCTGCGGTCGAGCACGGCCATCCCGCCCCAGCCGGGCAGCGCCGGCCAGAAGCGCCACAGGAAGTGGTGGCGCTTCTCGTCCGGGGTGGGCGCGGCGAAGCTCACGACGCGCACATGGCGGGCGTCGAGGGGGGAGACGAGGCGCTTGATGGCGCCGCCCTTGCCGGAGGCGTCCCAGCCCTCGAACAGGACGGCCACGGGCGGGCCGATGCCCTCGGGCCCGAGCTTGCCTCCGAGCGAGAGCCTGAGCGCGGCGAGCCGATTCCAGCCGGCGTCCAGGCGTGCGGCCTCCTCGTCACGGGAGAGCCGCAGGGACAGGTCGAGCTCGCCGAGCCGGCCCATGCCTACCGGCCCGCCGCGCTGAGCCGGCGCACCACCGCGGCCGTGATGTCGGGCCGCGACAGCGGGCCGTCCTCGACCACCTCGACGTGCGCCTCCGGCAGCGCCTCCCGGGTGGGCTCGACGATGTCGAGCGGGAACCAGGGGTTGTGGGGATGGTGGAGGAGCCAGAGCTTCTGGCCGGCCACCCGTGCCTCCTCGGCCGCGTCGTCCTCGATCCAGGCGAGCAGACGCGCCAGCGTCACGTCCTGCGGCGCGTAGTCGGCCATGGCGTCCACGCGCTCGCGGACCTGGTCGTCGTCCATCTGCGGGTTGGTGGTGGACATGGTCGTGCGCAGCGCGGCGCGGTAGTCGGTGCGCAACATCTCGACCAGCGCCGAGAGCACCGACTGCGACGCCGCGAGGCCTTCCGAGGAGCCGAGCACGGAACGCCCCAGCGGGTTTCCGCCGGGGGTGACGATCGCGTGCACGAGCTCGGGGCGCCGGGCCGCGACGCGGACGGCGCGGTTGCAGCCGTCGCCGAGCGTCACGAGCACGGCGGGCCCGACCTCCTCCAGCAGCGCCTCGAGATCGCCGGCGTCGGTGGCCTGCTCGTACGGTCCGCGGCGGGTGGAGGCGCCGCTCCCGCGGGGGTCGTAGCTCACCAGCCTGTGCTCCTCGGCCAGCAGCGAGACGAGGTCCTCGAACACCGCGGGGAAGGACATGCAGGCGCACACCAGCACCACGGGTGCGCCCTGGCCGCGCTCCTCCCAGTGGAGCTCGACCCCATCCGGACGAACGAGCATCGGCATGCCCGACGCACTATAGGATCGCCGTCGATGGAGTCCGATCTCTCCGGTCGCGCGGTCGCGATCACCGGCGCCTCCTCCGGCATCGGCGCGGCCTGCGCGCGAATGCTCGCGGGGGCGGGGGCGTCGGTCGCGCTCGGGGCCCGGCGCGCCGACAGGCTCGAGGAGCTGGCGGCCGAGATCGAGGGGGCGGGCGGCACGGCGCTGGCCATCGAGGTCGACATCGCCCAGGAGGAGCAGGCCGGCGCCTTCATCCGCGAGGCGCACGAGCGGCTCGGACGCCTCGACGTGCTCGTGAACAACGCCGGCGTGATGCTGCTCGGGCCGGTCACCGACGCGGACACCGAGCACTGGCGCCGGATGGTGGACGTGAACCTGCTCGGCCTCCTCTACTGCACCCATGCCGCGCTGCCGCTCATGCGCGACGGGGGCGGCGGCCACATCGTGAACCTCTCGTCGGTGGCGGGCCGCGTGGCGGCGCTCGGCTCGGCGGTCTACAACCTCACCAAGTGGGGGGTGGGCGGCTTCTCCGAGGGGTTGAGGCAGGAGGCGCTGCACATGGGCATCCGCGTCACCCTCATCGAGCCCGGCTTCGTGGACACCGAGCTGCAGGGCCACAACACGCACCCGGCCGTCGTGGCCGGCACCCAGAAGATGCGGGAGGAGATCGGCCAGGTGCTCAGCGCCGACGACATCGCCCGCGGGGTCCTCTACGCGCTCTCGCAGCCCGAGCACGTGAGCGTGAACGAGGTCCTGATCCGCCCCACGCGCCAGCGCCGCTAGGCAAGCATGCGCCGGGTTCGCTGGCTGCTGGCCGGGCTCGCGCTCGCGTCGGCGGCCGTGTGGCGCGCCCGGCGCCGCGCCGCGCCTGGGCCTGCCCCGGCCCGGCCGGCGTCCGCGCGAGCCACGCCGCCTCCTCCCGCGGCGCCCCCGGCCCCACCGGCACGGCTTTCCACCGCCCGCCGCGCCGCCGGGCTGATCGTGGCGCTGCGCTGGCCGATCGTCGCCGCCTGGGTGGCGGCCGCGGTCGCCGTCACGCTCGCGCTGCCCACCATCCGCGAGGCCCAGGTGGGCGCCCTCGGCGACCTCGTGCCGGGGGACTCGGAGGCGATCGAGGCCGAGATCCGCTCGGCCGAGCTGTTCGGCTTTCCGGTGCTGAGCCGCACGGTCGTCGTGCAGCGCGACCCGGACGGGCTGTCCGCGCGGGCTCAGGCGCGCGTCTTCGAGCGGGTGGTCGGCCTCAACCGCGGCACCTACCCGGGGCTCGACGGCATCCCCGGCGCCCTGGCCGTCAACAACGTCTTCGGCGAGCCGCCGTTCTCGCGCGAGCGCTCCACCACCGCGTTGACCTATCTCTTCTTCCCCACCGACATCGGCCCGGTGGGGCGGGCCGGCCTGGCGGAGCGGCTGATCGAGCGCCGCATGGAGCCCGAGGACAGCCCGGTGGGCGTCACCGGCACGCTGCAGGCGCGCGCCGAGCAGTCCGACCTGATCACCGAGCGGCTGCCGCTGGTGGAGCTGGTCACGGCGCTGCTCGTGATCGGCGCCGTGGGGCTGCACTTCCGCTCGCTGGGCGCGCCGCTGCTCAACGCGATCGCGGTCGCCCTCGCCTACCTCGTCTCCATCCGGACCGTCGCGGCGATCGGCGAGCAGCTCGGCGTTTCCGTCCCGTCGGAGGTGGAGCCGGTGATGGTCGTGCTCCTGTTCGGGGTGCTCACCGACTACTCGATCTTCTTCCTCTCGCGCTTTCGCGAGCGGCTGGCAGAGCCGGGCGGCGCGCGCGCCGCGGCGGCGGACACGATCGCCGAGCTGCTCCCGATCGTGCTCGCGGCCGGACTGACGGTGATCCTGGCGTCGGGGGCGCTGATCGTCGCCGAGCTCGGCTTCCTGCGCGCGTTCGGCCCGGGCCTGGCGCTGTCGATGCTGGTGGCGCTGCTCGTGGCGATCACGTTCGTTCCCGCGGCCCTCGCGATCGTCGGCGAGCGGCTGTTCTGGCCGCGCGGGCCCGAGCCCCGCCGCACGCGCCGGCGCAGCGAGCGCCCGCCGCTGCCGCTGCGGCTCGTGGGCCGTGCGCCGGTGGCCGTCGCCGTCGCCTGTCTCGTGGTGCTCCTGGCCGGGGCGTCCGGCCTGACGCGCACGGACCTCGGCAACCCGCTCATCCGCGGGCTGCCCGACAGCTCGGACACCAAGCAGGCCTATCTCGCGGCGAGCGAGGGGTTCGCGCCCGGCATCCTCGCGCCCACGGTGATCGTCGTGGAGGCGGAGGGGATCGCCCGGCGGCGCGCGGAGCTCGCCGAGCTCCAGCGGCTGATCGCGCTCCAGCAGGGCGTCGCGGAGGTGGCCGGCCCGGCGGACCAGCCGGTGAACATCGCACTCGGCGGCGCTCTGTCGCGCACCGGCGACGGCGCGCGCTACGTCGTGGTGTTCGGCTCCGACCCGCTCGGCAGCCGCGCGATCAACCGGCTCACGGCGCTGCGCGGGCGGCTGCCCGGCCTCCTCGGCGCGGCCGGACTTGGCGCCGCGCGCTTCTCGGTGGGCGGCGACACCGCGCTGTCGGAGGAGATCGTCACCGGCACCGTGGACGACCTCGGGCGGGTGGCGCCCGCCACCATGCTCGCGGTCTTCCTCGTACTCGCGGTGTTCCTGCGCGCGCTCGTGGCCCCGCTCTACCTGCTCGCCAGCAGCGTGCTCGGACTCCTCGCGGCGCTCGGGCTGGCCACCTACCTGTTCCAGGACGTGCTCGGCTACGGCGAGCTCACCTACTTCGTGCCGTTCGCGGCGGCCGTGCTGCTGGTCGCGCTCGGGTCGGACTACAACGTGTTCCTCGTGGGCCGGGTCTGGCGCGAGGCGCGCGACGTGCCGCTGCGCGACGCGGTGATGACGGGCGCGGCGGATGCGGCGCGGCCGATCGCCGTGGCGGGGCTCGTGCTGGCCGGCTCGTTCGCGTTACTCGCGCTCGTGCCCGTGCGCGCCTTCGGCGAGCTGGCGTTCACGATGGCGCTCGGGCTGCTGCTCGACGCGTTCCTGGTGCGGACCCTGCTGGTGCCCGCGCTGATCCTGATCGCGGGCCGGGCGAGCGGATGGCCCGGGCCGCGGCTACGGCGGCGCCCCGGCGCTCAGCAGCAGCGGTCCCAGGCCCGCAGCTTGTCGTACGGGTCGTAGGGGTCGCCGCCGTCGTACCAGCCCGGAGCGCTCCAGAGCTCGAAGTGGAGGTGACAGCCGCGCGCGTTGCCGGAGTCGCCCACGCTGCCGATCGAGCGCCCCGTGCTCACCACGTCGCCCGTCTGGAACGGGCTGGGCTGCTCGAGGTGCATGTAGGCGTAGTCCTCGCCGCTGCCCGCGCCGCGGATGACGATGTAGTGGCCGGCGGCCGCGTGGTAGCCGGCGAACGTGACGGTGCCGCCCTGGGCCGCCACGAGGTTCGTGCCGCAGCGCGCGAACACGTCGTGGCCCTGATGGGAGTGGCCGTCGCGCCCGGCGCCGAAGCGCGCGCCCGACTCCCCGTAGTCGTGGCGGCCGCGCACCGGGAACTTGTGGTGGTGGAAGGAGAAGCGCTCGCCCTCGCTGGCCGCCGCGCGCGCCCGGGACTCGCCGGCCAGGCGCAGGAAGTAGATCGTCTCGGGCGCCGGCCCGGTGGCCACTACGCCGTCCCAGCTCAGCGCGTGTGCGCCCGCGGTGGCCGCCTGGTGGGAGATCACGTCCACGACCTGGCCATCGTCGGCCCGGACCACCTCGACCGCCACCGCCCCGGGCTGTGACACCTGCACCTCGAGCGTGGCGCCGCGCTGCGCGCCGAGATAGGCGCGGCGATCCGCGACTGGGGCGTCCGCCGGCGGGCCGGCCTCGCCGAACTTGCGCGTCATCATCCGGCGCATGGAGCGGGCATTGCGGCGCGTGAGCCTGCCGTCCACCCGCCAGTCCTGCTCGCGCTCGAAGCGCCTCAGCTTGCGCTCCGTGCCGCGGCCGAAGACGCCGTCCACGCCGGTCTCGACACCGAGGTGGGTGAGCCATGACTGCAGCACCCGCACGTCGTGACCGCGCGACCCGCGCTTGAGCGTGCGGTCCCCGAAGCCCGCCTGCGCGGCCGCCGGCACGACCGCGAGCACGCAGCACGCGACCGCCGCTACGGCGGCCGTCCTGCGCGAGCGCCCGCGGCGGGCGTGAGGCATGGAGGGGACCTCCCTTTCAGGCGCCTCCGGGGTTAGCTGACGGGCTCGCGCGGAAGGGATCGCGCTACGCCTTGCGGCGATTCGCCCCGGACAACATGGGTCCCCCGGCCGCCTCCACCGGGGTCGATGGGGGCGGTTCGGCTGGGTCGGTGACGGCGGCAGTCTGGCAGGTCGGCCGGACGCGCGCCACCCCCGATGCGCCACGATGGACGTAATGCGGATCGCCTTCCCGCTCGTTGCGCTCATCGCGCTCGCCGGCTGCGGCGCCGACGACGAGGAGCCCGCGGCCACCACGCCGCCGCCCTCCTCCCCGGAGGTGGTGCTCGACATCCGCTTCGACGACGGCGACGGCGAGACGGACACGGCATCGCTGCGCTGCGCCGCCGGGGAGCCCGAGGCCGAGGGCTACCTCTCCGGTGCCGACGCGGCCGAGCTATGTGCCTCCGCGCTCGAGCTGGACTCGCTGCTCACCGAGGAGCCGCCTGCGCGCCGGGTGTGCACCCAGATCTTCGGCGGACCGCAGACGGCTCGGGTGACCGGCACCCTCGACGGCGAGGACGTGGACCGCCGCTTCTCGCGCGAGAACGGCTGCCGCATCGCGGAGTGGGACCGGCTCCAGCGCGCGGGCCTGCTCCCCGGCCCGTAACCTGGCGCCGATGACCAACGACCGAGGGCCCGGCCCGCTTGCCGCCTTCGGGATCCACAGGGAGAATGCGGCCGAGTGCGCGGATTCGTGGCCCCAACCGACCAAGGCTGGTACCAGTATCTGCGGGCGCGGCCTGAGTTGGAGGAGGTCAACTTCTGGCGGCCCGGCGCCGGTGGATTCTCGGCCCTGCGCCCAGGTGAGCCGTTCTTCTTCAAGCTGAAGGCGCCCCACAACGCGATCGGAGGCTTCGGCCAGTTCGCGCGGTTTGCGCGCCTCCCGCTCTGGATGGCGTGGGAGGTCTTCGGCGAGTCGAACGGCGTCAGCAGCATTGAGGGGCTGCGCAGCCGCCTCAATGTTCTCTCGTCTCGATCTGGGCCGTTCCAGCTCGACCATCAGATCGGATGCATCGCGGTTGCGTTTCCCACCTTCTTCCCGCCGGACGACTGGGTACCGGTCCCGGCGGACTGGAAGCACAACATCGTCAGTGGCAGGACCTACGACCTGGCTGCCGGCCCGGGGCGCGCGCTCTGGAATGCGTGCGTTGAAAGGGCGGTCGCCACGAGCGATCCAGACGAATGGACCTCGGAGCTGGCCGACACACTCCGCCATGGGCAGCCACAGCTCGTCAAGCCTCGGCTTGGCCAGGGCAGTTTCCGTCTCGCCGTCATGGACGCCTACGGTCGCGCCTGCGCCGTGACCACCGAGCATTCCCTGCCGGTGCTCGAGGCTGCGCACATCCGTCCCTTCAGCCAAGGTGGCCGGCATGAGGTCAAGAACGGCATCCCGTTGAGGCGCGATCTTCATCGCCTCTTCGATCTCGGCTATGTGACCGTACGGCCCGACCGCAGCTTCGCCGTGAGCCGCCAGCTGCGAGACGACTACGCCAACGGGCGCGTCTACTACGAGCTCGATGGTCGGCGGATCGCAGTGCCCGCGAGGCCGGAGGAGCGGCCGGCACCCGAGTTCCTCGAATGGCACGGCGATGTCCTCTTCCGTGGCTGATGCCCGGGACATCCGGCGGGCGAGGACAGGACCGCCCGGCAGTCGTCCATCGCCGCCGCCGGAGACAGGAGATCGAGATGACGTCGGTCCCCATGAGATGAATCTGGACGAGGGCGAGCGGCTCGAGCCGGGTTGCAGCGTCGGCGTTGCCTTCACCGTCCCGTTCGACGAGGCGCAGCACGAGGCAATCGCTCGTGTTGCCCGCGAACACGGGGAGTCGCCGATAGAGGCCGTGCAGCGCCTCGTGGGCGAGGCGCTCGAACGTCGCAAGAGCGCCGGATCGCCTTGACGATTCAGAGAGTTGACCGTTACGCCGATCGGCGTAACGCCAACTGGCGTGAAAGTGCGGACGTGTGCGCCATGGCCTCCCGGCCGCATCGACCGTGCAGAAGGCGCTCGAGGCCCTCGAGCGGGACGAGCTCGTCATGCGTGACGGTCCCTCAGCTCGTCTGGCCGAGCCGTTCCTGCCGCAGTGGATCCGCCGCATGCGGGGCTGAGTTGCGAGGGGCCGGCCGCCCTGAGCCAACTGTCACAAAGTTGTTACAAAGTCCGCCGCTGGTATAAGGTTCGCGGCCCCGAGAGGAGCGCCGGGCAACGCCGCCGCCCCGCTCCAGCAACCGGGAGCCCTCACCATGCCGAACGATCACGAGCAGCATGACCGACCCCTCCCCGCGAGTCGCAATTGTCCACACACGCTCTGAGGACCGCTGACCAGCCCATGGGCCTCCGCGCCGCCCGCCACATCGACGTGCTCGTGCTCGTGCTGGCGCTCGCGCTGTTCCTCGCCACCGGCATCACCATGGTGGGCTGGGCCATCGGCGCCGGCGCCTGGGCGGCCCAGCGCATCGTGCAGGCGCTCATCATCCGCCGCGCCGAGGCCGCGCCCGACCCCCGCACCACGGTCGGCCTGATGGCGGGCGGCATGATCGTGCGCGGCTGGCTGGCGGCCGGGATCATCTTCGGCGTCGGGCTGGCCACCACGGACGAGGCGGGCCTCTCCGGCGCGCTGCTGTTCATCGCCACCTTCACGCTCTGGTTCACCAGCTCGATGATCGTCCGCTCCTTCGACGACGTCCCCCCGCGGGAGGCCGGGCGATGAGCGCCGCCGAGGCCACCGCCGGCCAGGGGCCCGCGCCGCAGGCCGGCGGCGAGAAGAAGGGCCTCGGGCCCGGCGCCTGGACCGGCATCGTCGTCCTCGTGATGTTCGGGCTCGCGCTCGCCCTGCTGGGCATCTTCGGCAGCGCGGGCGAGAACGAGAGCTTCCAGCCGCAGGAGGAGTTCCGCCTGGAGCCGTGGATCTCACTCGAGATCGCGGGCATCGACATGAGCATCAACAAGGCGGTGCTCTACCTCTTCATCGCCTGTGTCCTCACCATCGGCGGGCTGATGTGGATCGCCAACCGGATGCAGGCCAAGCCCAACCGCGTCCAGACCGCCGTCGAGGCCCTCTACGACCTCACGCGCAACAACATCGCGCACGGGAACATGGAGGCGAAGACGGCGTCCAAGTGGTTCGCCTTCGTCGCCACCCTCTTCTTCTTCATCTGGACGTCGAACCTCATCGGCTACATCCCGCTGCCCACGAACACGGGGCACCCGGTCGAGATCTTCGGCGTCGAGGTGCCCGCGCTCGCGCTGTACGCCGCCACCGCCAACATCTCGGTGCCGCTCGTGCTCACGCTCATCGTCTGGTTCACCTACCACGTGGAGGGCATCCGGGCGAGGGGGTTCGTGCCGTACCTCAAGAGCTGGGTCCCGGCGGGCGTCAGCGGCCCGGCGGCCGGCCCGATCTTCGTGATCGAGGTCATCTCCCACTTCGTCCGGCTCATCTCGCTGTCGGTGCGACTGTTCGCGAACCTGCTCGCCGGCCACCTGCTCATCCTGTTCATGGGCGGCGGCCTGGTGGTGCTGCTCGGGCTCGCGGCGCTCGGGGTCTTCACGTTCCCCGTGGCCGTCGTCTTCTTCCTGTTCGAGGTGGTCCTGATCGCCACCCTGCAGGCATTCATCTTCGCCACCCTGGCGTCCATCTACATCGGCGGAGCCACCGCCGAGCATCACTAAGGAGGCACCAAAGTGGACCTGGAACTCGTCAACGTCATCGCTCAGGCGGCTGATCCTGGGGCGGAAGCCATCACCGACGCCGGCAAGGCCATCGCGCTCGGCGTGGGCGCCGGCCTGGGCACGATCGGCCCCGGCATCGGCGTGGGCTACATCTTCGGCAAGGTGATCGAGTCGGTCACCCGCCAGCCGGAGATGCGCGAGGAGATCACGAGCATCCAGTGGCTCGGCTTCGCGCTCACCGAGGCGATCGTCTTCTACGCCTTCATCTTCGGCCTCATCGCCTTCTTCCTCTAGGTCGAACGGATGCTGGCCGAGCTTCACAACACCGCGCTCTTCCTCATCGCCCAGGCCCATGGCGAGGGCGAGGAGGGCGGCGCCGCGGAGGAGGAGGGCGGGAACTTCCTCGTCACGCCCGACGTCGGGCTGATGATCTGGACCGTCCTCGCCTTCCTCACCACCCTGTTCATCCTCAAGAAGCTCGCCTTCCCGCGGATCCAGGAGGCGCTCGACAAGCGCGCCAACGCGATCTCCGAGTCCATCGACGCGGCCGACCGCACGCGCAGGGAGGCCGACGAGCTGCTGGCCGAGTACCGCGAGCGGCTCAAGGAGGCGCGCGAGCAGGCGGAGGACATCGTCAGCCGTGCGCGCAAGGCGGGCGACCGCTTCGAGGAGGAGTCCAAGTCGGGAGCCCGCGCCGAGCGCGAGGAGCTCATGGAGCGCACCCGCCGCGAGATCGAGCAGGAGACGCAGCGCGCCCTGGTCGAGATCCGCAAGGAGGTGGCCACCCTCACGCTGCTGGCCACCGAGAAGGTCACGCGCAAGTCGCTGGACTCCGACGACCACAAGCGCCTGATCGAGGAGGCCCTGGGCGAGGTCGACTTCTCGGCGCTCGCGGGGGAGAAGAACGGCGGCTGATGGAAGAGATCGCCCAGGTCTACGCGAAGTCCCTGTTCGAGGTGGCGTCCGAGCACGACGTCCTCGACCGGGTGCGCGACGAGCTCGGCCAGTGGGCCGACGAGCTCTCGGGCAACCGCGACCTGCAGGTGTTCTTCTTCTCGCCCTACTTCTCCTCGCAGGAGAAGAAGGAGGGCATCGCCAGGCTGGTCGAGGGCGCGGACGAGCGCTTCGTGCGCTTCCTCGAGCTGCTCGCCGAGCGCCACCGCATGCCCGTGGTGTTCCGCATGCGGCGGGCGTTCGACGCCCGCTGGCGCGAGGAGCGCAAGCTGTTGCCGGTGTCGGTCACGAGCGCGGTCGAGCTCGACCCGTCGCTGGTGGAGGACATCGGCAGGAAGATCGAGGAGCAGACCGGTCGCAAGGTCGAGCTCCAGAGCACGGTGGACCCCGACGTGCTCGGGGGCATCGTGCTCCAGGTTGGCGACCGCGTGCTGGACGCCAGCGTCAGGAACAGACTCGACAGACTTCGCAAGCAGGTCGCGCGAGCGGCGTAAGGAGCTTCAACCACATGCAGATCAAGCCAGACGAGATCACGAGCATCCTCAAGAGCCGCATCGAAGGCACGGCCGACGGCGGAGCGGACCTGTCCGAGGTCGGCACCGTCCTCTCCATCGCGGACGGCATCGCGCGCGTCCACGGACTCGAGAACTGCATGTCGTTCGAGATGCTCGAGCTGCCGCATGACGTCACCGGCCTGGCGCTCAACCTCGAGTCCGACAACGTCGGCGTCGTGCTGTTCGGCGAGTGGGACAAGATCGAGGAGGGCGACGCGGTCAAGCGCACCGGCCATCTCCTCGACATCCCGGTGGGCGAGGCAATGCTCGGCCGCATCGTGGACCCGCTGGGCAACCCGCTCGACGGCAAGGGCGACATCGACACCACCGAGACGCGCCCGATGGAGTTCAAGGCGCCCGGCGTCGTTCAGCGCCAGGGCGTGAAGGAGCCGATGGAGACCGGCATCAAGGCCATCGACTCGATGATCCCGATCGGCCGCGGGCAGCGCGAGCTGATCATCGGCGACCGCCAGACGGGCAAGACCACGATCGCGCTCGACACGATCATCAACAACAAGGACAAGGACCTGATCTGCGTCTACGTGGCCATCGGCCAGCGCATGGCCACGGTGGTGCAGGTGGCGGAGACGCTGCGCGAGCATGGCGCGCTGGACAGCACGATCATCGTGGCCGCGCCGGCCAACGAGGCGGCGCCGATCAAGTTCATCGCCCCCTACTCGGGCTGCGCGATGGCCGAGCACTTCCTCTACGACGGCAAGCACGCGCTGTGCGTGTACGACGACCTCACCAAGCAGGCGTTCGCCTACCGGCAGATGTCGCTGCTGCTGCGCCGCCCGCCGGGCCGCGAGGCGTACCCGGGCGACGTGTTCTACCTGCACTCGCGCCTGCTCGAGCGCGCCGTCAAGCTCAACGACGAGCTCGGCGGAGGATCGCTCACCGCGCTGCCCATCATCGAGACGCAGGCGGGCGACGTGTCGGCCTACATCCCCACCAACGTCATCTCGATCACCGACGGGCAGATCTTCCTCGAGCCCAAGCTGTTCTTCTCGGGCGTGCGCCCGGCGATCAACGTGGGCATCTCGGTCTCGCGCGTGGGCGGCGACGCCCAGACCAAGCCGATGAAGAAGGTGGCCGGCAAGCTGCGCCTGGAGCTGTCCCAGTTCCGCGAGCTGGAGGCGTTCGCGCAGTTCGGCTCGGACCTCGACCCGGACACCCAGGCCACCCTCGCGCGCGGCGAGCGCCTCGTGGAGGCGCTCAACCAGGGCGAGCTGTCGCCGTGGGCGATGGAGGACCAGGTCGCGGCGGTGTACTCCGGCACCGGCGGCTACCTCGACCGCATCAAGACCGAGCGCATCGGCGACTTCCACCAGTCGCTGCTCCAGCGCCTCCACACCGAGGAGGAGGGGCTCATGGGCAAGATCGCCGGCGGCGAGTGGGGCGACGAGGTCGAGGACGCCCTCGGCAAGGCCATCGCAGAGGCCATCGACGACTTCGGGCCCGACTTCGACGAGGAGGGCAACCCGCTCGAGGAGGGCGAGTCCGACCGCATCCGCTCCGAGGAGCAGCGCGCCAAGCCGGGCCGCACCGCCGAGGGCGAGGGCAACGGCGGCGAGCCCGAGGGCTCGGGCGACGACGACGCCACCAAGGCGCGCGACGTGCCCGAGGAGGTCAGCGCGAGCTGAGATGGTCAACCCCCGACCCCCGCACCCACGGATGACCCACCATCCCTTCGCTGCTCGGCGTCCTCGGGTTCGTCCATGCATACATGCATGGACTTCACCCTGCGTCCTTGATCAGCTCGGTCTGGTGTGCCCCCGCGGGCACGCGGGCCAGGAGTTGACCATCTAGTGGCCTCGCAGAAGGACATCAAGGGCCGGATCGCGTCGGTCAAGAACATCCAGAAGATCACCCGCGCCATGGAGATGGTCGCCGCGGCGCGGCTGCGGCGGGCGGAGCAGCGCATCGAGGCGCTGCGCCCCTACGCCACGGCGATCCGGCGGATGACCGGCCAGGTGGTGGAGGCCGCCGAGTCCATGCCCAACTTTCCGATCCTCGAGGAGCGCGAGGACGTCAAGAGCGTGGGCGTGCTGCTGGTCACCGCCGACCGCGGACTCGCCGGCGCCTTCAACTCGCAGATCGTGCGCGCGGGCAACCGCCGCCGCATCGAGCTCGAGGACGAGGGCAAGAGCCCGCTCTGGTATGCCTCGGGGCGCCGCGGCGTGTCCTCGGTCCAGTTCCGCGGCCTCGAGCTGGCCGGCGGCTACACGGGCTTCACCGAGCGCCCTGCCTACGCGGACGCGCGCAACATCGCGGACGACCTCACCTCGGCCTACATCGACGGCAAGGTGGACCGCGTGGAGATCTTCTACAACGGCTACGTCTCGGCGCTCAACCAGGAGGTGCGTCACGAGACGCTGCTGCCCATCCAGCAGATCGAGGCGCTCGCCGGGGAGGACGGGCACGAGGAGGGCTCGCCCGAGAAGGAGGGCGCCGAGCAGCACGGGCGCGCGCTGTGGATCTACGAGCCCGAGCCGGAGGAGATCCTCCAGCGCCTCGTGCCCGACTACGTCGAGATCTCGATCTACCGGGCACTGCTCGAGTCCACCGCGTCCGAGCTCGGCGCTCGCATGACCGCCATGCGCAGCGCGTCCGACAACGCCGGCGAGATCATCGAGGACCTCACGCTCGAGGCCAACCGCCAGCGCCAGGCCGAGATCACCCAGGAAATCATGGAAGTCGTCGCCGGGGCCGAGGGGCTCCGCTAAAGGAGAAAAGCCACAGTGGAAGCAGGCACCGCCACGAAGCAGAAGACCGGGAGGATCGAGCAGATCACGGGCGTCGTGATCGAAGCCGCCTTCCCGGACGGCCTTCCCGAGATCTACAACGCCATCGAGGTGGACATCGAGGAGAAGGGCGAGACACGCACGCTCGTGTGCGAGGTGCAGCAGCACCTCGGCGACGACCGCGTGCGCTGCGTCGCCATGGACTCCACCGATGGCCTGGCCCGCGGCACCGAGGTGACAGACACCGGCGGCCCCATCACCGTGCCGGTGGGCGAGGGCACGCTCGGCCGCATCTTCAACCTGCTCGGCGAGACCATCGACGGGGGCCCCGAGTTGGAGGCCGACACCCGCTGGCCCATCCACCGCCCGGCGCCGGACGTCGAGGACCTCTCGCCCACGCGCGAGATCCTCGAGACGGGCATCAAGGTCGTGGACCTGCTGGCGCCGTACGCCAAGGGCGGCAAGGTCGGCCTGTTCGGCGGCGCCGGCGTGGGCAAGACCGTGCTCATCCAGGAGCTGATCCACAACATCGCCCAGGAGCACGGCGGCCTGTCCGCCTTCTGCGGCGTTGGCGAGCGCTCCCGCGAGGGCAACGACCTCTGGGTCGAGATGAAGGAGTCGGGCGTCATCGACAAGACGATGCTCGTGTTCGGCCAGATGAACGAGCCGCCCGGCGCCCGCATGCGCGTCGCGCTGTCGGGCCTCACGATGGCCGAGTACTTCCGCGAGCAGGGCGGCCAGGACGTGCTGCTCTTCATCGACAACATCTTCCGCTTCGTGCAGGCGGGATCGGAGGTGTCGGCGCTGCTCGGCCGCATGCCCTCGCAGGTGGGCTACCAGCCCACGCTGGAGACCGAGATGGGCCAGCTCCAGGAGCGCATCACCTCCACCCGGCGCGGCTCGGTGACCTCGGTGCAGGCCATCTACGTGCCGGCCGACGACCTCACCGACCCGGCCCCGGCGTCGGTGTTCGCCCACCTCAACGCCACCACGGTGCTCTCGCGCTCGATCTCGGAGAAGGGCATCTACCCGGCGGTGGACCCGCTCGAGTCGACGTCCACGATCCTCAAGCCGGACGTGGTGGGCGCGGAGCACTACGACGTGGCCACGCAGGTCAAGGAGATCCTGCAGCGCTACAAGGAGCTCCAGGACATCATCGCCATCCTCGGCATCGACGAGCTCTCCGACGAGGACAAGCTCACCGTGCAGCGCGCCCGCAAGGTGGAGCGCTTCCTGTCCCAGCCGTTCTTCGTGGCCGAGCAGTTCACCGGCACCTCGGGCACGTACGTCCCGGTGGCCGACACGGTGCGCTCGTTCAAGGAGATCGTCGATGGGCAGCACGACGACGTGCCCGAGCGCGCGTTCCTCATGAAGGGCACGATCGACGAGGTCGTCGAGGGCGCCCGGGGCAGCGAGTAGGGCCCGCGGTGGCGCGCTCCAGCTTCCCCGTCGAGGTCCTCACGCCGGAGGGCGAGGTCTGGAACGGCGAGGTCGAGATGCTCTCGACCCGCACCACCACCGGCTCGATCGGCGTGCGGGCCAACCACGCGCCGCTCATGGCCATCCTCGAGCCAACCGAGCTGCGGCTGTACCAGTCCGAGACGGAGGTCGTGCGCTACGCCCAGGGCGAGGGCTACCTCCAGGTGGTCAACAACTCGGCGCTCGTCCTGGTGGAGGACGCCATCGAGCCTGGCTCTTTGAACCGCTCTGATCTCGAGACCCGCCTGAGCGAGGCGCGCTCGGCGCTGGAGCGCTCCGAGGAGGGCTCGGAGGAGCGGGCGCGCTACGAGCGCGATGTGCGGCGCTACGAGCGCTTCCTGGAGGTCGCGGGCAGCTCGTAGCCCCCAGGGGGGCGAACGTCCCGCGCGCCCAGGGGGGCGAACGTCCCGCGCGCCCCCCTTATACGGGGTGATGCGGGACGTTGAGGTGACCAAGTTGGCGGGTGTGCAGTTCAACCGCGTGTCGCGGGCGCAGCTGATGGAGCTGGGACTGAACGAGCGCGCGATCGAGCGCCGCGTGGCGGCGGGCCGGCTCGTGATAGTGGAGCAGGCCGTGTTCGCGTTGGCCCCCGTCCTCGAGCACGACGAATGGGGACGCTGGATGGGCGCCACCCTCACGGCGCCCGAGAGCGTGCTGAGCGGCGTAAGCGCCGCGGCAGCTCGGGGATGCTGGTCGCTGTCGCGGCGGTTCGAGACGGTCACCCGGCCCGGGAGTGGTGGTCCTCGGCGCCACGGCGGTGTGCTCGCCTATCGCAGCTCGACGTTGGAGGGCGAGTGCGAGGTGCTGCGCGGGATCCCGATCACCTCGGTGCCGCGGACGCTGCTCGATCTCGCCGCGCGTGGCGTGAGCACACGGGCACTGGCGAGAGCGGTCCGCGAGGCGGTTCGGTTGGGACTCACGACCGTCGGGGAGCTCGCCGACTGTATCGGCCGCCACCGCGGCCGCCGAGGGTCGGGCCGGCTTGCTCGCGTCGTCGCCCGCTACGCGGGGCTGCCGCTCGAACGGGCGCGCAGCGGCGCTGAGGTCCGGGCGTTGGAGGTCCTTCGCGACGCGGGCCGCCCGTTCCCCAGGTTGAACGCCCGCATCGCGGGTGAGGAGGCCGACCTCAGTTGGCGGGACGGGCGGCTGATCATCGAGATCGACGGCGGCCCGTTCCACCTCGACGTGGGCGAGGACGCTCGCAAGGAATCCTGCTGGCAGGCGGCGGGCTGGACCGTCCGGCGGCTGCCCTCCGACGACGTCTACGAGCACCCGGAGCGCCTCCTCGCCCTCGCCCCCCGCATCGAACGTCCCGGAAGCCCCCCTTCGGCGGGGTAGTGCGGGACGTTCGGGTATGAGCGCGTCGGGGTAGCTCCCCAGGATGCGACGACGAACGCTGGGAACTCAGGGCCTCGAGGTCTCCGCCATCGGACTCGGCTGCATGGGCATGAGCGAGTTCTACGGCGAGAGCGACGAGGCGGAGTCCATCGCCACGATCGAGCGGGCGCTCGACTCCGGGATCGACTTCCTCGACACCGCGGACATGTATGGGAGCGGCGCGAACGAGGAGCTGGTGGGTCGCGTCATCCGCGGCCGTCGCGACGAGGTCGTGCTCGCCACGAAGTTCGGCAACGTGCGCGATCCCGAGAACCCCGAGGCGCGGGGGATCGACGGCCGGCCGGAGTACGTGAGGAAGGCGTGCGACGCTTCGCTGCGGCGGCTCGGGCTCGACCACATCGACCTCTACTACCAGCACCGCGTGGACCCGGAGACGCCGATCGAGGAGACCGTCGGGGCCATGGCCGAGCTCGTGGAGGCGGGCAAGGTCCGCTACCTCGGGCTGTCGGAGGCGGCGCCGGAGACCATGCGCCGCGCGCACGCCGAGCACCCGATCAGCGCGCTGCAGACCGAGTGGTCCCTGTGGAGCCGCGACCCCGAGGCGGAGATCCTGCCCACGCTGCGCGAGCTCGGCATCGGCTTCGTGGCCTACAGCCCTCTCGGCCGCGGCTTCCTGACAGGGGCCATCAGGAGCCTGGACGATCTCGACGAGGACGACTTCCGCCGCCACAACCCGCGCTTTCAGGGGGATAACTTCCGCCGCAACCTCGAACTGGTCGAGCGCGTGCGGGAGATCGCCGGGGAGAAGGACGCAACCCCGGCGCAGCTCGCGCTGGCGTGGCTGCTCGCCCAGGGCGAGGACGTGGTGCCGATCCCGGGAACTCGCTCGCGCGAACGACTCGCCGAGAATGCCGGGGCCGTGGCCGTCGGGCTGATCGAGGACGACCTGCGGCGGATCGCCGAGGCCGCCCCGGCCGGCGCGGCCGCCGGGGAGCGCTACCCGGACATGTCGAGCGTCAACCGCTGACGCCGTCGAAGGCCATCGCGAGGATCGCCTCGAGCACGCCCTCGCCCAGGTGGCGCGAGCGCAGGTACTCCGCCACCTCGGAGGACAGGTGAGAGCGGCTACCCCTTGAACGTGGAACGGCCCAGGTCGCCGAACGGCTCGTCGCGCTCGCGCACCGCCTCCTTGAAGCCGGCCTCGGCGGCGCGGCGCTGGAACCCGTAGCCCTCCTCGGTGTGGCGGGTGATGCCGTCGAAGACGGTCCCCAGCACCTGTGTGGCGTGCAGGCCCTGCGCGTGGACGGTCTCGTTGAGCAGCAGCTTCATCATCTGGAGCTGGTTCACGGGCACGCGGGCGATCCGCTCAACCAGCGCCTCGGTGCGCTCGTCGAGCTCCGAAGCGGGCGGCGCCTCGATCGCCAGTCCCCACTCGAGCGCCTCGCGGCCCGAGAGGGAGTCGCCGGTGAACAGCAGCCGCTTGGCTCGCTGCACACCGATCCGGTGGGTCCAGAGCGCGGTGGTGGGGGAGCCCCATACGCGCGCGGGCGGGTAGCCGATCTTGGCGTCCTCGGCGATCACGAGCAGGTCGGAGCAGAGCGCCATGTCCGTGCCGCCGGCCACGCAGAAGCCGTGCACCTTGCACACCACCGGCTTGCCGCAGTGGAACAGCGACATGAAGGCGCGCACGTTGCGGCTCATCATCGAGTAGTCCACCATCGGGTCCCAGGTGCGCGCGGGGTCGTGGTTGGCGGCCATCACCGCCGGGTCGAGCGGGGAGCCGGGCGGAGCGTCGCTCGAGGAGTCGCGGCCGCCGCCCTCGGCGCTCTCCACCAGGTCGTAGCCGCCGCAGAAGCCCGGCCCGTTGCCGGCCAGCAGCAGCACGTGCACCGCGGGGTCGAGATCCGCTCGCTCGACGCAGGCGGCCAGGTCCTCCACGAGGCCGCGGGTGATGCCGTTGCCGCGCTCGGGGCGGTCCAGGGTGAGCCGGGCCACCCGCCCGTCGACCTCGTAGAGGAGGGGCGGGCTCATGCGGCCAGCGCGCGCTCCACGATGGCGCCCGTGTCCACGCCGGAGGGCAGCGTGCCGTACACGCGGCCGCCGCCACCGAGCCGGCCGGCGCAGAACGCGTCGGCCACCGCCGGCGGGGCGTGGCGCACGAGCAGCGAAGCCTGGAATGCGATCGCCAGCTCCTCGACCGCGCGCCGCGCCACGTGCTGGGGATCGGCCTCCGCGATCGACGCCAGCATGGGCTGCAGCGAATCGAGGTGGGCGTCCAGGCGGGCGTCGCCGCCGCGCGCGAGGTCGCACTCGGCGAGGAACGCGGGCAGGCCCTCAGGATCCTTGGCCATGGCGCGCAGCACGTCGAGCGCCGCCACGTTGCCCGAGCCCTCCCAGATCGAGTTGAGGGGGGAGTCGCGGTAGAGCAGAGGCATCCCGGATTCCTCCACATAGCCGTTGCCGCCCAGGCACTCCAGCGCCTCGGCCGCGTGCGCGGGGGCCCGCTTGCACACCCAGTACTTCATGACCGCGGTGGCGAAGCGGCGGAACGGGACGTCGTTCTCGTCGTACGCGCGGGCCACGCGGAATGCCGCAGCCGTGGCGGCCTCGGACTCGATGGCCAGGTCGGCGAGCACGTTCTGCATGGCCGGCTGCTCGGCCAGCAGGGTGCCGAACGCCGAGCGGTGGCGCGCGTGGTGCACCGCCTCGGTCAGGCCGCGGCGCATGCCGGTGGCCGAGCCGATCAGGCAGTCCAGGCGCGTGTGGTTGACCATCCGGATGATGGCGGGCACGCCGCGGCCCTCCTCGCCCACGAGCCGCCCGCGGATGCCGCGGAACTCGACCTCCGACGACGGCAGCGAGCGGGTGCCGAGCTTGTCCTTGAGGCGCTGGAACTCCATGCCGGGGCCGCGCTCGATGAGGAAGCAGGAGAGGCCGCCGGGCGCCTGCGCGAGCATCAGGAAGATGTCGCACGGCGGGTAGGAGCAGAACCACTTGTGGCCGGTGATCTCGTAGGCGCCGTCGCCCACCGGCACCGCCTGGGTGGTGTTGGCGCGCACGTCGGAGCCGCCCTGCTTCTCGGTCATCGCCATGCCGGCCAGCGAGCCGCTGTCGTAGTCGGGCTTGGTGAGCCGGGGCTCCCACTCGGCTGCGATGTCGGGCGCGCCGTCGCGCAGTGCGGGGATGATCGAGTAGGTCATCGACACCGGGCACATCACCCCGGCGTTCACCTGGCTCCACAGGTACATGAGCGCGGCCCGCACGGTGTGCGCGCCGGGCTTCTCGTCGCGCCAGGGCAGCGAGTGGATCTCGCGCTCCACGGCCGTGCGCAGCAGCCAGTGCCAGGACGGGTCGAGGTCCACGAGGTCCACGCGGTTGCCGTAGCGGTCGTGGGTGACCAGCGTGGGCTCGTTGCGCTCGCAGCGGCGGGAGTGCTCGCGTGCCTCCGGCGTGCCGGCCACGGCGCCCAGGTCGCGCGCGCGGTCCACGCCCCAGCCGGCGTTCTCGCGCTCGAGCGCCTCGCGCAGCGGCAGGTCGATCTCGAACAGGTTGACGGGCTCGAGCGGGGGCGGCTGGTTCTCGACCTCGTGCGTGCGTGCGGTGGTTTGGTGGGCGGTGGCCATGGCTCTCCTCTCAGGCCGCGAGGGCCCGGTTTGCGGGCAGCGCGCGGACCACGATCTGTACGAGGCCGGCGACGAGCGCCTCGCGGCGCGGTGCGCGCCCGTTCTGGGACGGTGACAGGGGGCCGACGAGCACCTCGGCGATGGCGCCCACCAGCGCGGCCGCGGCCAGCTCGGTGTCGTGCGGCGCGAGCTCGCCGGAGCGCACGCCCTCGTCGAGCAGCCCCTTGAAGACGTCGAGGTAGCCGCGGCGGTACACGAGCCGCTCGGCATCCACGGCCGGGTCCACCGGCTCGGCGATCAGGGCATAGGCGCGGGTGGGGGCGGCCAGGGCGCGGCGGGCGAACGTCTCGACTCCGGCGGCCACGCGCTCCACCACGGGCCGCTGGTCGTGGCGTGCCAGCTCGGCCAGCACGTCGATCTCGCGCTGTGTGGCGCGCCGGAAGACCTCGGCGAAGAGCTCGGACTTGGACGGGAAGTGGCGATAGACGCTGCCGGTGGCCACCCCCGCGCGGCCGGCCACGGCCTGCACGGTGGCCGACGCGTACCCGCCCTCCTCGAGCTGCGCGATGGCGGCGTCGAGGATGCGCTCGCGCGCGGCGGCCTTGCGGGCCTCGGTCATCGGGGTGGGGCGGTACGCCATCCGGGAAGAAGTGAACCACGGTTCATCCCTTGCGTCAACCCGGCGCGATGCGGATTCGGGCCGGTATGCGACCCAAATCCGCATCTCGCGTCGCTGCGGGGGTTCCAGCCACAGACGATGCACCGCCGCGCCATCCCCGCCTCGCTCGCCCTCCTCGCCGTCCTGGCGGCCGGCGCCGCCGCGCAGCAGGGCAATCCGATCGACGGCACTCCCGGACGGGATTGCACGGCCGTGGGCGCCGCGGACCTCGCCGGCGGGGCCGGGCCCGACGTCATCAACGGCGGGCTGGGGGAGGACTGCATCGTCGGCGGCGGGGGCGACGACGTGATCTCCGGCGGCTCGGGCAGCGACACGCGGCTCGACGGCGGGGCGGGCAGCGACCAGATCGCGGGCGACGCCGGCAGCGACCAGATCGAGGGCGGCGCGGAGCGCGACTTCATCACCGGCGACCAGGGCAACGATCGCATCGAGGGCGACAACAACGACGGCTCGGTGCGCCAGGGGGAGGGGGATCCCGGCTCGAACGTGATCGACGGCGGCTCGGGCAACGACTTCATCGGCGGCGGCCGGCCGGGCGACTCGCTCAACGGCGGGTCGGGCAACGACCGCATCGAGGGCCGCGGCGGCGACGACGGCATCACCGGCGCGTCGGGCAACGACTCCCTCGAGGGCGACGACGGCGACGACCGCATCGAGGGCGGCCTGGGCCAGGACCGCATCTCCGGCGGCCCAGGCGGCGACAACATCGTCGCCATCGACGGCATCGCCGACTTCGTGCGCTGCGGCGCCGGGTCCGACGTGGTGCGCGCGGACGGCGACGACGAGGTGGCGAGCGACTGCGAGCGCGTGATCGCCCGTGCCGGGGACTTCGGCAAGGACGGGCCCGACGACATCGACCGCCGCTCGCCGGCGGCGCCGCCGTGGGGCCAGGGCGGGATGAGAGTCCAGACTGCTGAGGAGCATCCCACCTGTGCCCTGGGCTCACTCACCGGCGGGACCGGCAACGACGCGCTGGACGGCCTGTCAGGCGGTCAGTGCATCCGCGGGATGCCGGGTTTCGACCTGCTCAACGGCGGCAGCGGCGACGACATCCTTTTCGGCAACAACGGCGGTGGGGGCGCCCCCGCCGACGACGACCTCCTCGTCGGCGGCCCGGGGGACGACGTCCTCGTAGGCGACGACGACCCGGATGTCCTCCCGCCGCCCCTGGTCGGCGACGACGTGCTGGAGGGCGGGCTCGGCAACGACCGCCTGAACAACGATCTCTTCGACACCGGGACGGACGTGATCAACGGCGCCGTGGGTAACGATCAGCTCGCAGGCCTCGGCTCGCTGAACGGTGGAGCGGGCGATGACCGGATCTACGGCGGGGGTGCGGGGATCACGGGCGCGTCGGGGAACGACTTCATCAACGGCGGCGACGGCGCCGACCGGATCGAGGGCGGTCTCGGCCGGGATGAGATCCGCGGCGGTCCGGGCGGCGACAACATCGTCGCCGCAGACGGGATCCGGGACCGCATCATCTGCGGCAGCGGCTACGACGTGGTCCGCGCCGACGGCGGCGACATCGTCTCGCGCGACTGCGAGCTGCTCATCGCCCGCCGCGGCAACCGCTACGTGGTCGTTCGCCGCTGACGTCCTCGTACCCGCTCAGGATCCGCCTCGCCACGCTGATGCGATGGACCTCGTCCGGCCCGTCGTAGAAGCGGGCGAGGCGGGCGCGGCGGTACATGCCCTCCAGCGGCGTGTCGCCGGAGACGCCGAGCGCGCCGTGGACCTGGATCGCGCGGTCGACCACGTCGTGCAGAACCTTCGCCCCGAAGAACTTGATGAGGGAGATCTCCACGCGCGCGTCGTCGCCGGCGTCGATGCGGGCAGCGGCATCCAGGGTCATCAGCCGCGCGGCGTGGATCTCGGCGGCGGAGTCCGCGATGAACGCCTGCACCAGCTGCTTGTGCGCCAGCCGCCCACCCGCCACCGAGCGCGCCAGCGCCCGCTCGCACATGAGGTCGAACGCCCGCTGCGCCTGCCCGAGCCAGCGCATGCAGTGGTAGATGCGCCCGGGGCCCAGCCGCGCCTGGGCGATCTTGAACGCCTGGCCGCGCGGGCCGAGCAGGCTGTCGGCAGGCACGCGGACGCCGTCGAGCCGCACCTCGCAGTGGGCGCCGCCGGTCTCGCCCATGACGGGGATCACCCGCTCGATCTCGTACCCGGGCGAGTCGGTGGGCACCATGATCAGGGAGCAGCGGCCGTGCGCGGGCGCGTCGGGGTCGGTGACGGCGAAGACCGTTGTGAAGGCGGCCACGTTCGCGCCGGTGGTGAACCACTTGCGGCCGTCGATAACCCACTCGCCGTCGTCGAGCACCGCCGTCGTGGCCACCTGTGTCGGGTCCGAGCCGGGCGCGTCGGGCTCTGTCATCCCGATCGAGGGGTAGATGTCCCCGGCCACCAGCGGCAGCAGCCAGCGCTCCTTCTGCTCGGGCGTGCCGAAGAGGTGGAGCATGGTGGCGTCCTGGGCGGAGTGGGTGCCCAGGGCGACCATCGCGTGCTCGGAGCGGCCCACCTCCTCGTTCACGTGGCAGTAGGGGAGGAAGTCGAGCCCGCCGCCGCCGATCTCCTCCGGCAGCCCCAGCGCCCACAGCCCGGCGTCCTTCGCCTGGCCCTGGAGATCGCGCATGGCCGCGGCTGCTTCGTCGTCGTGGCGGTCGAGCACGGGCTCGGCGGCGATCACGCGCTCGTCCACGAAGGCCCGCACGCGGCTGCGCAGCTCCACGACCTCGGGCGACGGATCGAGCCCGCTCACCCGGGGGAGGCTAACCGGCGGCCAGCTCTGCGAGTTGCGCGGCGGTCTCGTCGCTGTACACGACGGCGCGGTTGCGGCCCAGCTCCTTGGCGAGGAAGAGCGCCGACGCCGCAGCCTGCATGAGCGCGGCCGGCTGCTCGGCGTCCTTCGGGTAGGTGGCCACGCCGAAGCTCGCCGTGAGCTCGGCCATGCCTCCGGCGAACGCCTCCCGGATCTCCACCCGCAGCCTCTCGGCCAGCGCGAGCGCGCCGCGCTCGTCGGTGTCGGGGAGGAGCACCGCGTACTCGCCGCCGTCGACCCGTGCCACGGAGTCCACGCGGCGCGCGGCGTCGCGCAGGATGCACCCCACCTGCTCGAGCGCCACGTCGCCCGCCCGGTTGCCCAGCAGCGCGTTGAGGTCGCGCAGCCCGTCCACGTCGGCCACCACGAGGGCGAGCCTGCGGCCGTGGCGGCGCGCTCGCTCCACCTCCTCGCCGAGGCGCTCCTCGAATCCCCGGCGCCCGAGCACCCCGGTCAGCGGGTCCAGCACGGCGCCGCGCTGCAGCGCCCTGGCCAGCTCGGCCTCGCGGCGGCGCAGCCTCAGCACGAGGAAGACGACGGCCGCGAGCGCGGCCGCGGTGACGATCCACGGGGCCATCGCCCACAGCATCGGCACGTGGGGCCCGGACCCTGAGCCGGGCAAGTGTGCGGGATCATCCAGCCCACGCCGGGGCAGATTCACACGCCTGGGTCGCGTGGCTAGGAGCGCAGCGTCCGGCGTGCCCGCACTGACGTGCCGTTGCCGGCCGCGTCCACGGCCCGCACCTCCACCGTGACCACCGCGCGGCGCACGGACCCCAGCGTCCGCCGCGCCCGCCGCGACAGCCGCAGCGTCACGCGGCCGCGACCGTCGCCCAGGCGCACTCCGGCCCGCCGCGCCAGGCGGACGGTGCGGCCGCGGATCCTCGTGGTCGCGCGGAGCGTGACGCGGGCGGCCTCGTCCAGGCGCACGTTCACGGTCAGGCGCCCGGACCGCGCCACGCGCGCGAGGGTGGTGCGCCGAACCGCGGCCGCCACCGACGGCGCCGTCGTGTCCGCCGCCGGACGCTGAAGCGGCGTCCCCGCGGAGCTCACGTTCAAGGTGCCCGTCATCGACGGGTGGATCGTGCAGAGGAAGGCGTACGAGCCGGTGGTGAGGAAGCGAACACCGTCCACCTCGGAGCTGCGGCCATCGCCGATCGTCTGCGAGGCGAACAGCGGCCGCCCGTCCTCGCCCCGGTCCCGCGCCGTCACGTTGTGGTCGGCGCCGTCGGTGTTGCGGAAGGTCAGCTTCTCGCCCTGGTCGATGGTCACGGCGGCGGCCGTGAAGCGGTTGAAGGGCGCGGCGGTGACCTCCTCGTCCGCGCGCGCCGCCGAGGCGGGCCCGAGCACGACGAGCCCGGCAACCAGAACGGCAAGCCGGCGAATCCTCACACGGTGATCATCTACGCAGGCGTGCCCACGCGCAACTCGTGCGAGCGGTCCGCTGCCAGCGCGGCCACCGGATGCCCGCGCCGGCGCCTGCGCTCGCGCGCGAGCGTGCGCAGGTAGTCGTAGAAGTCCACCTGGATGGTGTGGCGCGCGGATGTCACGTAGCGCTTGGACATCCGCTCGTCCTCTCGCCGTATGGCGGCGCGCATCCGATCCGCCGAGGGCAGCAGCGCGCGGCCCTGCAGCAGGTCCGCGACCCATTCCGACTGCGCCTCGGCCAGCGGCATGATCGCGCCCAGCGGCTGGAGCAGTCCGATGAAGTAGAGCCCGGGCAGCCGGGGCGGGACGACGCGCCGGAAGAGGTCAACGTGGTTCTCGGGCGCATCCAGCAGGTCGGGGTCGAAGAACGGGAACGTGATCCTGTAGCCGGTGCAGTACACGATCCGGTCGATCGGCTCGACCGAGCCGTCCACGAAGCGCACGCGGTCGCCCTCGAGCCGCTCGACGTCGGGCTTGGGCTTCACGCGCCCGTGCACGATGCGGTTGAGCACCTCGGCCGAGATGGTGGGGTGGGCCTCGGCCAGCTTGTGGTCGGGCTCGGGCAGCCCGTAGTCGGTCATGCGGCCCTGGAGCTTGCGCAGCATCCGCGAATACACGGCCCGCTGGAAACCCAGGGGCAGCCGGCTCGTGAACGGCGTGTTGAGCTCGTCCACCGGACGGCCCTTGAGGTACTTGGGCAGCACGTGCGCGCCCCGGCGCACCGACAGATAGGTCATCTTCGAGACGCGCGAGGTCTCGCACGCGATGTCCATCGCCGAGTTGCCGAAGCCCACCACGAGCACGTTCCGGTCCTCGTAGCCCTCGGCGGCCTTGTAGTCGTGCGAGTGGACCACGGGACCGTCGAGCTCGCCGGGGAAGCCCGGCCAGCGCGCGTCCCAGTGATGGCCGTTGGCCACCATCACCGCGCCGTAGCGGCGCGTCTCGCCGTCCGAGGTCGTCACGTCCCAGCCACCGCCGGCGTGCTGCTCCACCCGCGTGACCTCGGTGCGGAAGCGGATGTGCTCACGGAAGCCGAAATGGTCCACGTAGGCGTCGAAGTAGTGGGCGATCTGCGTGTGGTGGGGGAAGTCCGGATACTCCGACGGCATCGGGAAGGTCGAGTACGCCATGAGGTCGCGCGAGGTGTTGATGAACAGCGACCAGTACGCCGACGACATGCCGTTGTCGTTCATGTAGCGCCAGTTGCCGCCCACCTCCGAGCCCTTCTCGAAGCAGTCGAAGGGAATTCCCCGGGCATTGAGCACCTGGCAGGAGGCGATGCCCGACGAGCCGGCCCCGATCACGCAGACACGTTCCATGCCGGGGACCCTACAAGGAAGATGACGCAGGCGTCAACTTCACATCGCAGCTAGGTTAGGGGACCCTAATTAGGCTCACCTAACAAGGAGACGACAGTGAAGCGATACCTGGCGCTGTCCCTCGCGGCCGCCGTCCTCGTGGGCGCAGGCTGCGGCGAGGACGACGACGGCGGCGAGCAGGCGGCAACCGCCGCGCCCGCCGAGGCGGCGGCCGGCTACACGCCGGTGTCCGACATCGAGGAGCACGCCGCGATCGGCGAGGACGTGGCCGAGATCAAGGCGCTGCTCGAGCCCGCCGCCGAGGGAGGCGAGGCGGACTTCGAGCAGGCCGGCGAGATCTGGTCCGAGGGCCGCAACTCCGAGAAGGGCGACGGCAGCGCGCGCACGCTGGCAGGGTTCGCCGAGGACAGCGACGTGGCGGCCCTGGTGGAGGACGCGATCACCGGAGAGGGCGAGGCGGCAGGCCTCGATCCGGCGCAGCGCAGGCAGTGGATCGACAAGGGGATGTCCGCCGCGCTCGCGCTGAAGGTGCTCGGCGAGCTCGACGCCGCGGCCGAGAAGGTCGAGGCCGGCGAGACCGACCCCGCCGAGGGCGCTCCGCACAACGTGGACGAGGCGTGGGCGTTCTACGACGCGGGCGGCGAGGGGCTCGCGACCACCGCGGACAAGCGCGCCGCCGACTTCGGCCTCGAGGGCGAGGTCGCCGAGCCGGTGCTGTCCGGGTTCACGGCGGCGCAGGATGCCGCGGGGGCGGGCGACGCGGAGGCGCTGGCGCAGGCGCGCGAGCAGGTGCGAGCGGGCCTCAACCGCATCTTCTCCCTGGCGGTGAAGAAGTACCTGGTCGAGGGCGCGGAGGACGAGGTGGCAGCGGCCGAAGGCCTGGCCTTCTCCTGGGGTCTGCAGGGCCTGCCCGGCGACGCGCGCACCGCGATCGAGGGCGGCTTCGGCGAGGACGGCGACGCGCAGGCGGCGGTAGACGTGCTGGACGCCGCGGCCGGCGACCTCGGGCTGGACGCCCCGGTGCCGGCCTACGAGGGCTGACCGCGACGGCGGCTCCCGCTGACACGGCGGGAGCCGCCGTTATCCTCTTGCGGATGCAGGAGCGCGCTCTCCTCGAGCGCCTCGTCACCTACGACACGTCCACCCTCGACGGCATCCGCAGCTGTGCGGGGTTCATCAAGGGGTGGATCGAGGCGCGCGACCTTGACGTGACCGGCGCCACGCACAACGGGCGTCCGGTGCTGGCTGCCACGACCGGCGGGGGGGAGGGCAAGCCCACCGTGATCCTCCACGGCCATCTCGACGTGGTGCCCGCGCACCCGGAGCAGTTCTCCCCGCACGTGGAGGACGACAAGCTGTTCGCCCGCGGCGCCTACGACATGAAGGGCGGCCTCGCGGCGATGATGATCGCCACCTGCGAGCTGGCCGCGCAGGAGGACGTGCGCGTGCACTTCCTCTGCGTTGCCGATGAGGAGTCCGACGTGCCCGACCAGCGCGGCTCCGACTTCCTCGTGGAGCAGGGCTACCTCGGCGACTTCGCGATCACCGGCGAGCCCACCGACCTCCACATCGGCGTCCAGGCCAAGGGCGTGCTCGCGCTGCGGCTCGAGGTGGCCGGCCGCTCGGCGCACGGGTCCACCCCGTGGGAGGGGGACAACGCCGTGCTCAAGGCGGTGGAGATCTTCCGGCGGATCGAGTCGCTGCCTTTCACGCGCGAGTCCTCCGAGCTGTTCGACCGGCCCTCGATCAACCTCGGCCGCATCATCGGCGGCGACGTCATCAACAAGGTGCCCGACATCTGCACGATCGACGTCGACATCCGCTACCTCCCCGGCCAGGACGCCGAGCAGATCCTGGCCGCGGTGCGCGGGCTCCCCGACTGCGAGGTCAACCCCGTCTTCCACCGCGACCCGGCCATCGTGGAGCGCGACAACCCGTTCGTCCAGACGCTCGCCGAGGCCGTCAAGGAGGGCGCCAGCGCGGATCGCATCTCCGTGGGACGCGACGGCGCCTCCGATGCCGTCAGCTTCCTCGACGTCGGGGTGCCCGCCGTGGAGTTCGGGCCCGTGGGCGGCGGCCACCACGGCCCGGAGGAATGGGTTTCCGTCTCCTCGCTCGAGCGCTACCGTCGTGCGCTCGTGGACTTCGTGCACCTCGTCCCCCAGCGCCTCGGGAAGGGCCACCTCCGTGTCGCCTGACCAGGAGTACAAGGGCCCGCGGCTGTTCCGCAAGCTGGCCATCGGCGCCGCGCTGATCATCGTGGCCGCGGCGTCCGCCACCGCCGTGGCCGCCTTCCGGGAGGTCGACCGCGTGGGAGACGCCTTCCGCGCCGGCGGCACGCTGGACCTCGGCAACGAGCTGGCCGAGGCCGACACCGGCAAGCCGCAGACGATCATGCTCATCGGCTCCGACAAGCGGGCCGACAGCTCGAGAGACGTGCGCAACGGCGTAACCGGCGGGGCCCGCTCGGACACCGTGATCCTCGTGCGCCTCGACCCGTCGAAGGAGGCCACCGCGCTGCTGTCGCTGCCGCGCGACCTCAAGGTGCGCATCCCCGGCCATGGCACGGACAAGCTCAACGCGGCCTTCTCGATCGGCGGCGCCGAGCTCACACTCAAGACCGTCAAAGAGGTCACGGGCCTGCGCATCAACCACGTGATCAACGTGGACTTCGGCGGGTTCCGCGAGGTCGTCAACGAGATCGGCTGCGTCTACGTGGACATCGACCGCCGCTACTTCAACGACAACACGGGCCCGGGGCCCGACTACGCCACGATCGACGTCAAGCAGGGCTACCAGGAGCTGTGCGGGCAGAGCTCGCTCGACTACGTGCGCTATCGCCACGAGGACACCGACCTCGTCCGCGCCGCGCGCCAGCAGGAGTTCCTGCGCCAGGCCAAGCAGCAGGTGGGAGTCGGCGAGCTGATCTCAGACCGCGACGAGCTGCTCAACATCTTCAGCGACTACGTCTCCTCCGACATCCGCTCGGACCGCTCCGTGCTGCGGCTTCTCGCGCTCGCCGCCGCCTCCGCCAAGTACCCCATCCGCGAGGTCCACTTCAAGGGCGACATCGGCACGAGCTTCGTCACGGCCAGCTCCAAGCAGATGAAGCGCATCACCGACGAGTTCCTCGGCGTGCGCGCCACGGAGGGCCCGCGCGGCACGGCCCGCCGCGTGCGGGGCGCCAAGCGCAAGCGGCGCCCCTCGGGCAGCGACGGGCTCGAGGAGGCCGGGGAGCTCGGCAAGGACCAGGCGCTGAAGGCGTTCGCGGCCGGCGCGCGGATCCCGATCTTCTACCCGGAGCGGCGCATCCGCCGATCCGCGTTCGCCGGCACCGAGCCGCGCGTGTACGGCATCCGCGCGCCC
The DNA here is from genome assembly GCA_040901445.1 of Thermoleophilaceae bacterium. Classification (GTDB taxonomy): domain Bacteria; phylum Actinomycetota; class Thermoleophilia; order Solirubrobacterales; family Thermoleophilaceae; genus JBBDYQ01. Next base: position 68,971 of record JBBDYQ010000009.1, read on the forward strand.
GACGATCGCGTCTACAACAGCTACCGGATGGTGGTGGCCACGGGTGAGCTGGGCCAGTACTACGGGATCCAGGGCAGCGCCTGGAAGGACCCTCCGATCCTGGCCGACCCCAGCGAGAAGCGCACCATCGACGGGCGCGAGTACGAGCTGCACTACGACGGCGATCGCCTCCGCCTCGTGGCCTGGCGCACCGAGGACGCCGTGTACTGGGTGTCCAACACGCTGCTCCTGTCGCTGACGGAAAGCCAGATGCTCGGCATCGCCCGCTCGGCCAAGCAGCTCGGCAAGGGCTGACTCGCTAGGCTGCCCGGCCGCATGAGCGCGTCTGAGCGAGAGCCCATCGGGGTCATCGGCGTCGGCTGGGTCGGCCTCGTCACCGCCGCCTGCTTCGCCGATCTCGGCCACCGGGTGGTGGCCCGCGACATCCTGTCGGAGAAGGTCGATTCACTCTCCCGCGGTGAGGTCCCCATCTACGAGCCCGGGCTCATGGAGCTGCTCGAGAAGAATCGCGAGCGCCTGACCTTCACCACCGACATGGGCCAGGTCCTCGACCACGCCGAGCTGCTGTTCTGCTGCGTCGACACGCCGCCCACCTACTCCGGCGACGCGGACCTCTCTCGCGTGGAGACGGTGGTGCGCGAGCTGGGCGACTCGACCGACCACGCCATCGTCATGAAGAGCACGGTGCCGGTGGGCACGGGGCGGTCGATCTCCCGGAACAAGGACGACCTGGGCTACGTCTCCAACCCGGAGTTCCTCAAGGAGGGCACGGCGGTCTCGGACTTCATGAAGCCCGATCGCGTGGTGATCGGCGCGAACAGCGGGTCGGAGGGCTTCGCTGACCGCGTGGCGGCGCTGTACGAGCCGCTCGACGGCCCCATCGTGCGCACCGACGTGGCCAGCGCCGAGATGATCAAGCTGGCCTCCAACGCCTTCCTGGCCACCAAGATCTCCTTCATCAACGAGATCGCCAACGTGTCCGAGGAGTTGGGCGCGGACGTGACCGAGGTGGCGCGCGGGATGGGGCTCGACGCGCGCATCGGCTCGCAGTTCCTGCGCGCGGGGATTGGATTCGGTGGGAGTTGTTTTCCAAAAGATGTCTCCGCCCTCAAGCAGCTCGCCGGCAACTCGGGCTACCACTTCCAGCTGCTCACCTCGGTCATCGAGGTCAACGAGCTGCAGAAGCGCCGCACCATCGGCAAGCTCCAGAAGCACCTGGGCTCGCTGGCCGGCAAGACCATCGCGCTGCTCGGCATCTCGTTCAAGCCGGAGACCGACGACATCCGCGAGGCCACGAGCATCGTGCTCGCCGGGCGTCTCAACGCCGAGGGGGCGCACGTCCGTGCCTATGACCCGGTTGCGATGGCGCGGGCCGACGAGGTTCTGGTGGGCGCGCACCTCACCGAGTCGGCGCTCGAGGCGCTCGACGGCGCCGACGGCGTGGTGCTGGTCACGGAGTGGCCGGAGTTCGCCGAGCTCGACTGGGCCGGCGAGGTCAAGGCTCGGATGAAGACGCCGCTCGTGGTCGACGGCCGCAACTTCCTCGACCGCGACGCACTCCGGGCGGCAGGCTTCACCTACGAGGGCGTCGGGAGGTAACGCGGCCCATGCAGGCCCTCGTCCTCGCGGGCGGTGAGGGCACGAGGCTGCGCCCCCTCACGCTCGACGTCCCCAAGCCGGTCCTCCCGCTGGCCGGCCGGCCGTTCCTGGGCTTCATGCTCGACTGGCTCGGGCGCCACGGGGTGGACGACGTCCTGCTCTCCTGCGGCTTCCTGTCGGACGCGGTGGAGGACGCGCTCGGCCACGACTGGCGCGGCATGCGCCTGCGCTACGTGCACGAGCACGAGCCGCTCGGCACGGCGGGCCCGCTGCGCCTCGCGCTGGACGAGGGCCTGCTGGCCGAACGCCTGTACGTGCTCAACGGGGACGTGCTCTGCGACTTCGACCTCACCGAGCAGCGCTGCCGCCACGAGGCCACAGGCGCGCTCGCCACGATCGCGCTGGCGGAGGTCGGGGACACCGCCGGCTACGGGGTCGTGCCCACGGCGGACGACGGCCAGGTCGAGGCCTTCATCGAGAAGCAGCCGGGGCCGGCGCCCACCAACCGCATCAACGCCGGCTGCTACCTGCTGGGCCGCGAGGTGGCCGAGGGCATCGACGCCGGCCGGGCGGTGTCGATGGAGCGAGACGTGTTCCCGCGGCTCTGCATGAACGGCCTCTACGGCTTCCACGCGGAGGGCTACTGGATGGACATCGGGACACCCGAGCGCTACCTCGAGGCCACCTGGGACCTGCTCGCCGGGCGCGTGGCCAGCGACCTGCCCCCGCGTGACGAGACCGGCTCGCTCGTTGCGGCCGGCAGCCTCACGAGCGGTGCCCGGATCGGCCCGCAGGCGGTGGTGGGGTCTCACTGCAGCGTGGGAGCGGGCTCGGTGGTCGAACGCGCCGTGCTCCACGACAGCGTGACCGTGGGCGCCGATTGCATGCTCGCCGGCTGCATCCTGGCCGGTGGGGTGAGGGTGGGGAACGGCGCGCGGGTGGAGGACGGCGCGATCGTCGGCTCCCGCGCGGTGATCGAGGCCGGCCGCCTGGTGCACGCCGGCGCCCGCGTGCAGCCAGGGGAGCGGGTGGTGTGATCGACCTCGTGCGGGAGCAGCCGCATCAGTTCGCCGACGCGCTCTGGCGCGTGGAGTCCGCGGGCATCCCGGCGATCGACGCCCCCGGCGGGCTCACGGTATGCGGGATGGGCGGTTCGGCCATCGGCGCGGATCTCGCGGCAGCGGCCATCGGCGACCGTGCCACCAGGCCGCTGGGGACGGTGCGCGGCTACAGGCTCGACCCCTGGCTCGGCGAGGACACCCTCGTTCTCTGCGCGAGCTACTCCGGCGACACCGAGGAGACGCTGGCGTGCTTCGAGGCCGCCGGCGCGGCCGGCGCGCCACGGGTGGCGTTGACCACGGGCGGCCGGCTGGCCGAGCTCGCCCGCTCGGAGGGGGTGCCGGTGATCGGCGTGCCCGGCGGCATGCAGCCGCGTGCCGCGGTCGTCTACATGACGGTCGGCGCGCTCGAGTGCGCCGCCCTCTGCGGGGCCGCCCCGTCGCTGCGCGGCGAGATAGAGGCCACCGGTGCGCTGCTCGCGGGGCTCCTCGACGATCCCGAGCCCGCCGCCGTGGCGCAGGCACTCGAGGGCCGCGTGCCGATCGTCTACGGGGCGGAGGCCACCGACCCCGTCGCCGCCCGCTGGAAGACCCAGATCAACGAGAACGCCAAGCGTCCCGCGTTCCGGTCCACGCTCCCGGAGGCCGACCACAACGAGATCTGCGGCTTCGCCGCGGGCGGCGACTTCACGCTGGTGTTCCTCGAGGACGCCGGCCAGCACGAGCGGGTGCGGCGCCGCATCGAGCTCACCGCGCAGGTGGCCGAAGCCGCCGGCCTGCCGGTCGTGCGGCTGCAATCGCGCGGCCAGACGCCGCTGGAGCGCGTCATGTCGCTCGTCCTGCTCGGGGACCTGGTCTCCGTGCAACTCGCGGCGCTGGACGGCACGGACCCCATGCCCGTCGACGTGCTCGAGCGCTTCAAGCAGGCGCTCTAACCTTGACACAATCGTGTTAAGCTTGGCCCGCGATGGACGGGCTCACCATCAACGAGGCTGCGGAGACCACCGGGTGGTCGCCGCGAATGCTCCGCTACATCGAGCGCATGGGGCTCATCGAGCCGCAGCGCTCGGACGGCGGCTACCGGCTCTACGGGCCGGGTGAGCTGCAGCGCCTGCGGACGCTGCGCGAGCTGCTGGACGAGCACGAGCTGGGCCTCGGGGAGATCGGCTTCGCGCTGCGCCTGCGCCGCGACGAGACGGTTCGCGACGCGGTGGAGGCGTGGTTCGAGGCCGAGCCTCTCCGTCCGGAAGACGTACCCGCCAGCGACTGGCTGCGATGGGAGCAGGAGAAGCACGAGGCGCTCATCGCCGACCCACACCCTTCAACGGAGGCTGCATGACCACTCAGACCACCCAGGACTTCAAGGTGGCCGACCTCTCCCTTGCCGAGTACGGCCGCAAGGAGATCACCCTCGCCGAGCACGAGATGCCCGGCCTCATGTCCACCCGCCGCGAGTACGCCGACGTGCAGCCGCTCAAGGGCGCGCGCATCACCGGCTCGCTGCACATGACCGTCCAGACCGCCGTGCTCATCGAGACGCTCACCGCGCTCGGGGCCGAGGTGCGCTGGGCGTCCTGCAACATCTTCTCCACCCAGGACCACGCCGCAGCCGCCATCGCGGCCGCCGGCATCCCTGTGTACGCCTGGAAGGGGGAGACGCTCGAGGAGTACTGGTCGTGCACCGAGCAGGTGCTGCGCTGGCCCGACGGCGGCGGCCCCAACATGATCCTCGACGACGGCGGCGACGCCACGCTGCTCGTGCACAAGGGCGTGGAGTACGAGAAGGCCGGCGCCGTGCCGGACCCCGCCGGCGCCGAGTCCGAGGAGCTCCGGGTCGTGCTCGAGACGCTGCAGCGCTCCCTCTCGGAGGACCCCCAGCGCTGGACCAACATCGCCGCTGACATCCAGGGCGTCACCGAGGAGACCACCACCGGCGTCCATCGCCTGTACGAGATGACCGAGCAGGGCACGCTGCTGTTCCCGGCCATCAACGTCAACGACTCCGTCACCAAGTCGAAGTTCGACAACCTGTACGGCTGCCGGCACTCGCTCGTCGACGGCATCAACCGCGGCACGGACGTGATGATCGGCGGCAAGGTCGCCGTGATCTGCGGCTTCGGCGACGTGGGCAAGGGCTGCGCGGACTCGCTCCGCGGCCAGGGCGCCCGTGTGCTCATCACCGAGATCGACCCCATCTGCGCGCTGCAGGCGGCGATGGAGGGCTACCAGGTGGTCACGCTCGAGGACGTCGTCGACACGGCGGACATCTTCGTGACGGCCACCGGCAACAAGGACATCATCACCGCCGGCCACATGGCCCGCATGAAGCACCAGGCCATCGTGGGCAACATCGGCCACTTCGACAACGAGATCGACATCGCCGGCCTCGAGCGCACGGCCGGCATCGAGCGGGTGAACATCAAGCCGCAGGTGGACGAGTGGCGCTTCTCCGACGGCCACTCGATCATCGTCCTCTCCGAGGGCCGGCTGCTGAACCTCGGCAACGCCACCGGGCACCCGAGCTTCGTGATGTCCAACTCGTTCACGAACCAGACGATCGCCCAGATCGAGCTGTTCACCAAGAACGACGAGTACGAGAAGCGGGTGTACGTGCTGCCCAAGCACCTCGACGAGAAGGTGGCCCGCCTCCACCTCGGCGCGCTCGGCGTGAGGCTCACGCAGCTCTCGCCGGACCAGGCCGCCTACATCGGCGTGCCGGTCGAGGGGCCGTACAAGCCCGATCACTATCGCTACTGATCGCGACCGGGGCCAGGGACGCGCCTGGCGGCGTCCCCGGGGGTCGGCCGTGCGGAGCACTGTCCGACCCCCGGCTCCTGGCCGGTCACGCCCGTGACCTCCGCTCGGGACAGTAGCCAGCCTGGCAGCGCCCGGATCGAGTGGGCGGACGGGCAGATGCCCGTCCTCCGGTCGATCCGGGAGCGCTTCGAGCGGGAGCGGCCGCTCGCCGGGATCAAGGTCGCGGCCTGTCTGCACGTGACCGCCGAGACCGCGGTCCTCGTGCGCACGTTGATTGCCGGCGGCGCGGAGGCCGGTCTGTGCGCGGCCAATCCCCTCAGCACCCAGGATGAGGTGGCCGCGGCGCTCGCGGAGGACGGCGCCACCGTGCGCGCCGTGCGCGGCGAGGACGCGGCCGCCTACGCCGCGAACGTGCAGGCGCTGATCGCAGCTGGGCCCCACATCACGCTTGACGACGGCGCGGACCTGCTCGCGGCCGCCCACGCGGCCGGGGCGCCCCTGCGCGGCGCCACCGAGGAGACCAACACGGGCCTGCTGCGCGTGCGCGCGCTCGAGGCGGACGCCCGGCTCACCTGCCCCGTGATCGACGTGAACGGCGCGCAGACCGAGCGCGCCTTCAACGACCGCTGGGGCACCGGCCAGTCCACCATCGACGGCATCCTGCGCGCCACCAACCTGCTGCTGGCCGGGCGCACGGTGGTGGTCATCGGCTACGGCTGGACTGGCCGCGGGGTGGCCGCCCGCGCCCGTGGGGCCGGCGCCTCGGTCGTGGTCTGCGAGGTGGATCCGATGCGCGCGCTGGAGGCGCGCATGGAGGGCTATGAGGTCATGCCGGCGCTCGACGCCGCCGAGCGCGGGGACGTCTTCATCACGGTGACCGGCAGCCGCGCCGTGCTGGGGCGCTCTCACTTCGAGCGCATGAAGGACGGCGCCGTCCTGGCCAACGCCGGGCATTTCGACGTGGAGATCGACCTCGAGGCGCTCGCCTCCGTCGCGAGCGGCGAGCCGCGCGAGGTGCTGCCCCTGGTGGACCGCTACGAGCTCGGCGACCGCCGGCTCAACCTGCTCGCCAAGGGCCGGGTCGTGAATCTCGCCGCCGCCGAGGGCCATCCCGCGGCCGTCATGGACATGTCGTTCGCGAATCAGGCGCTCGCGGCCGAGCACCTCGTGCGCGAGGGCGCGAACCTCGAGCCAGGGGTGCACCCCGTGCCGGAGGCCATCGACCGCGAGGTGGCGCGTCTCAAGCTCGCCTCGCTCGGCGTGGAGATCGACGAGCTGAGCGACGAGCAGCGGCGCTATCTGAACGCCTGGGAGGCCTGATCTCCTTTCAGGAAAGCCGATCCGCTACCGTGGCCCGCCGATGAAGGCCATGGTCCTCGCAGCAGGTCTCGGGACCCGGCTCAAGCCGATCACGTTCGAGATCCCCAAGCCGATGGTGCCTGTGCTCGACCGCCCCGTGATGGCGCACATCGTGGGGATGCTCGAGCGCCAGGGCTTCGACGAGCTGATCGCCAACCTCCACTACTACCCGGACACCATCCGCGGCTACTTCGGAGACCGGCTGAGCTATCGCTTCGAGGAGGAGCTGCTGGGCACCGCCGGGGGAGTGCGCAACGTGGCCGACTTCTTCGGCGACGACCCGGTCGTCGTGGTCTCGGGCGACGCCCTCACCGACCTCGACCTCAACACCCTGGTCGATCGCCACCGCCAGGCGGGCGGCATCGCCACGCTCACCGTCAAGAAGGTGGTCGACACGCGCGAGTACGGCGTGGTCCTGCACGACCGCGAGGGCCGCATAACCGGCTTCCAGGAGAAGCCCGAGCCCGCCGAGGCGCTGTCGGACCTGGGCAACTGCGGCATCTACTGCTTCAGCCCCGAGATCTTCGACTACTTCCCCCAGGGCCCGTTCGCGGACTGGGCCAATGACGTGTTCCCCGCGCTGCTCGAGAACGACGTCCCCTTCTTCATCCACGAGATCGACGCGTACTGGAACGACGTCGGCTCGCTCGACGAGCTGCGCCAGGGCACCTTCGACGTGCTCGAGGGCCAGCTCGGCCTGCCCGTCAGCGGCGGCCCGCCCGGCGAGGGCGTGAAGCTGGTGGACGAGCCGCTCACCTGGATAGGCGAGGGCTGCGAGCTGGGGGAGGGAGTGAAGCTCATGGGGCGGGTCGTGCTCGGCGACGGCTGCCGGGTGGGCGCCGGGGCGGCGCTGCGCGACACGATCGTGTTCCCGGGCACCGAGGTGGCGGAGAAGGCCATCCTCATCGGTGCTGTCGCCGGGCACCAGGGGATCGTGGAGAGCATGCGGCCGCTCGAGGCGCTGGAAGGCGTCGCGGGCCGGTAGCGCCGATTCGTGGACCGCGTCCCCGCGCCCATGGACGCCGACATGCGGGTGTTCGTCCGCTGGCTCGGAAGCGCTTCGGCCGGCGCCTCGGTGCTCGAGGCCCATGGCGTGCTCGCGGCCGTCGTGCCGGCGGCGGCGGACCGCTCGGTCTTCAACTCCGTCGTCTATCCGGACGCTGCGGCGCTCGAGCGCGCGCTGCCCGAGCTGGCCGCGGCCTACTCCTCCGCGGGCGTGCGCGCGTGGACGGTCTGGGTGCCGCCGGGTGACCGCGGCGCCAGGGACCTGCTCGCCGGCGCCGGGCACTCGCTGGACGCCGAGCCGCTCGCGATGGTGGCGGACCTGGACGGGCTATACGCGCCGGAGCCGGGTGACCTCGACTGGTCGGCCCGAGCGTCGGCCGCCGAGGTGGCGGACGTGAACGACGTCGCCTACGGCTATCAGGGGCGCCCGTTCGCCGCCGCGATCGAGGACCTGTCCGGTCTCACCGGCTACGTCGCGCGGGTGGACGGGAAGCCCGCCTCCGTCCTGGTCACCGCCGAAGAGGACGGCAGCGCGGGCGTCTACTTCGTGGCCACCGTGCCCGAGGCGCGCGGTCGCGGCATGGCCTCGCGGCTGCTCCGCCAGGCGCTCGTCGAGGCCCGCGACCGGGGCTGCGCCACGGCCACCCTCCAGGCCACCCGGATGGGGGCGCCGGTGTACGAGCGGCTCGGCTTCCGCTCGCACGGGCCGCTCGAGATGTGGGAGCGGCGCGCGGCCTAGCGACCACCCGTGGCGCGTGGACTGGCGCCGCCGCCTATGGCGCCAGCATCCGCACCAGCTCGGCGGCAGGGCGCACGTCGTGGATGCGGGCCGCGGTCTCGCCCGCGTAGAGCGGGCCCGCATCCAGCAGGTTGCCCGGCGCGCCGGCGCTCGGCGGCAGGGGCGAGAAGAAGGGTCGCGAGGCCCGCTGCGTGGCGGCCAGTCGCAGCTGGAGGCCGATCGGGACCCGCCGCAGGGCGGGCGCGGTCACGCGGTTGGCCGCGCGCACCCACGCCGGCCCGCGCTTGTCGCCACGCAGCCAGCGCTCGGCGGCCTCGTTCCACAGCACGCGGTGGGACCCGTGCCAACCCATGCCGAACAGGTGGGTGAGCACGGTCTCGCGGCCCTCCATCAGCCTCTGCTTGTAGGCCTGCTGGGCGCCGCTCTCATCGCTCATCACGAAGCGGGTGCCCAGCACCATGGCGTCGGCGCCGGCCGCGAGGCCCTCCGCCACGTCGCCGCGGTCGGCCACGCCGCCGGCGAGCAGCACTCCAAAGCCGGCGGGCAGGGCCGCGCGCACGCGCTCCAGCAGGTCGAGCGCGGGCGTGGTCCCCCGCACGTGGCCGCCCGCCTCGATGCCCTGGGCGATCACGGCGTCGGCGCCCGCGGCGTGCGCGGCCTGCGCCTCCTCCACCGAGCCGCACTGGTGCACCCACAGGCCGGGCGTGCGGCGGCGCGGCCGGCCCCAGAAGGTCACGACGGCGTCGGCCTCCGCGGCCGCCGCGAAGTGCGCGCGCCGGGCGAACGGCAGCAGCAGGTTCACCGCCACCGGTCGCGAGGTCCGGTCGCGGACGTCGGAGAGCTGGGCGCGCAGCACCGGCGCGTCGGCGATGCCCAGGGTCCCGAGGCCCCCCGCTTCCGACACGGCGGCGGCCAGCTCGGGCCCCGCGATCCCGCCGCCCATGCCCGCCTGCACCAGCGGCAGCTCCACCCCGAGTCGCTCGAGCAGGCTGCTCACAATTCGCCGACCAGCGCCTCGTACAGCGGCAGGAAGCGCTCTCCGTCGGGGCCCACCGTGAGGTGGATGGCCGCCGGCTCGTACACCCAGTCGATCACCGCGAGCGCGCGCAGCCGCTCGAGCACGTGCTCCAGGGCGCGGGCCTGCGCGCGGGAGTCGTAGTCGCGCTCGATGTCGATCGCGAAGCCGGTCGTGTGGAGCGAGAAGCCGTCGGTGGCCTGGTCGTTGCGCGGCAGCAGCTCGCGCTGATAGTCCTGGTCGCGCACGCTGCTCGTGATCGTCAGCGCGCCTGGGTCGCCGCTGATGTGCCGCACCTCCTTGGCGACGTAGAGGAGGATGGCCAGGGCCTCGGGGCGCAGCCCGCGGTACAGCGCGCGCGGCTCGTCCAGGCGCCGGGCCAGCTCGCCCATGCGCCGATCCACCCGGTAGCCCAGCCGCTCGGGGCCCACGGGCAGCGCCACCAGCTCGCCGTCGCTATAGGCGTCGCGCAGCGCGCCGGCGTCCTCGTACGGCGGGTTGTCCTCCTCGGGGCGCAGCTCCTCCTCCGAGCTCGCCTTCGCCGCGTGGAGCCCGGCCCGGCGGCGCAGCTCGTCGACGTCCTCGGCATGGAGCCGGCGGATCTCGCGCGCGGCCTCGAGCCGGAACAGGTACGTGCGCGAGTCGTCCCCGAATGACGCCAGGCGCCGGAAGGCGAGGCGGTGGTGGGTGGGGGAGGAGTCGTAGAACAGGCGGACGTAGGAGAGCTCCTCGGAGCGGGGTCCGTCGTAGGCCTCGATCACGGACTCCAGGTTGCCGATCCCCATGTGGTAGGAGACCGCCGCGAGATCCTCGCGCCCGAAGCGCTCCCCGGCGAGCGCGAGGTAGCGGGCGGCGCCGTCGAGTGCCTTCTCCGGATCGAAGCGGTCGTCGGCGCGGCGGCGGGCGCGGCGCAGCCGAGCGGCGCGCCGTTCGAACAGCTCGCGTCCCTCGCTGCTGTCCGCCCGGTCCGCACGGCGGTCGGCTGGCGCGATGCGCTCCGTGAGCTCCTTGCTGCGCTCGAGGTCCACCGACATGCCCAGCAGGTCCACCGCCGTGCCGGGCAGGATCTGCCCGAGCCCGGCGGCGCTCTCGGGATCGTCGCCCGCCATCGCCTCCGGGCGGCCGGCGCTCTCGAGGAAGACCAGCGCCCCGAGGGTCTCCGCGGACACCCCGTGGCGCTCGGCCGCCGCCTCGATCAGGTCGCCGAAGGTGTCCACCCGCTCGGCCGTGGCCTCCACGCCGCCGGGGCTCTTCGCATACAGCACGTGCGCGTAGCCGCGGCGGCCGCGCTCGAGCAGGTCGTCCTCGTCCTGGGTCTCGTAGGAGATGGGCTCGAAGCCGGCCACGTCGAAGGTCTCCTCGCCGTCGCCCGGGCCGATCAGCGGCGCCTCCAGCGGGTCCTCCGGCCCGCCGGGCACGAGCAGCGTGGCCGCCACCGCGGCGGCGGCAAGGAGCACGGCCGCCACCAGCGCGGCGGCGCGCCTCGGACCGGCGCGCACCCTCACGTGGCCGCCGCTTCCTCCAGCCGCTCGCGACGCCGCTCCTCCTCCTCGGAGCGGCCGATCATGAGCACGAACAGCGTGGCGAAGGCGATCGCAAGCACGATCGACTGCTCGGCCATCATGATCGCGCCGCCCACGTTCTGGTCGTCGAGCGCGCTCAGGCCCCAGATGCGGGGGACGGTCTCGTAGTGGGAGTAGACGACGGTGTTGGACCATGTGAGGAAGACGCCGAGCCCGGCGAGCAGCGCCTTGCCGGCCCCGATGTAGACGAACGGCTGGAGGCCGGTCATCCGGTGTCGCATGGGCACCGGCTGCACCAGCGGCCACCAGAACAGCACGCCGGCGGCGAAGAACGAGGCGTGCTCGAGAGCGTGGAGCGCCGGCGTCTGCGTGGCCGCGTCGTAGAGGGCGGGGATGTGCCAGACGTAGACGAGCCCGAGCCAGCCGGCGAGGAACACGGCGGGGTGGGCCAGCCGCCCGAGCCGCCGCTCGATCGCCACCAGGCGGCGCGTGGCGGGGCGCATGATCACGCGCGAGAGCGACAGCAGGAGCAGCACGGGCGCGATGTCGCCCAGCAGCACGTGCTGGAGCATGTGCATGGAGAAGAGGTGCTCCTCGCCGAGGGCCGCGATCGGTGAGATCAGCGCCGCTGCCAGCGCCAGCATCGCGGCGGCGAAGGCCGCCGCCCGGGCGAGGCCGGCCCCGCGCCCGCCCGCCTCGCGCCTGGCGCCGCGGAAGCGCCAGGCGTAGATGCCGGCGTACGCGGCGAGCGCGAGCAGGATCATCGGGTCGAGCGTCCAGCGGATCTCGGGATCGGCGCTCACACCGGCGATTGTCGCAGCGCCGTACGGAGTCGTCACACGCGCGTGGTGTCCCGTGCACGGCCGAGGGCGACCCTGTGCGGCGTGATCCTGTCTGCGCTCGCCCCGCCGCTCTGCGCCGCCTGTGGCGCCTGGGCTGCGCGCACCGAGCCGCTCTGTCCCGACTGCCGCGCCGGGTTGCGCTGGCTGCCGCCCGAGCCCGTCTTCTGCGGCGCGCTGGCGCTGTGGGCGCCGGTGGCCTACGCGGGGCCCGCGCGGGCGCTCGTTCGCGGCCTGAAGTTCGGCGGCGTCACGCGGGCCGCCGTGGCCATGGCGGCGCAGATCGCGGCCAACGCGCCGCCGGCGCTGCTGGACGCCGACGTGCTCGCGCCCGTTCCCCTCCACCCGGCCCGGCTGCGCCGGCGCGGCTTCAACCAGGCGGCTCGGATCGCGGCCGAGCTCGGCCGCCGCGCGAGCCTGCCCGTGTGGGACGGCCTCGAGCGAGCGGGCCCCGCCGGCACGCAGGTGGGGCGTGGGCGGGCGGAGCGCCTCGCGGGCATCGCCGGCACGCTGGCGGTGCGCGCCGGGGCGGAGGTGCCGCGCTCCGTCGTCATCGTGGACGACGTGGTCACCACGGGCGCCACTCTGAGCGCCTGCGCGGCCGCGTTGCGCGCGGCAGGCGCCCGTCGTATGACCGCTGTCGCATACGCCCGCACGCCCGGGCGATGAGCCCGGCAAGCGCTCACCCAGGCCGATGGAGGGTCAGGTCATGTCCTGCGACGGAACTCGAGCGAAGCTCCCGGTGCAGGGCATGACCTGACCCTGCTCGCGCGGCAACGAAACTCGAGCGAAGCTCCCGGTGCAGGGCATGACCCGACCCTGGTCGCAGTCCGTTTGGATTCCGAGGCCGGCGCGCCTACCATGTCGAGCAGACCCTGACACGGACCGAAGGAGGAGCGGATGCGCATCGAGATCAAGGGGCGCAACGTGGTGGTCGACGACGAGCTTCGCGAGCGAATCGAGAAGCGCTTCGCCAAGGTCTCCAGGCAGGTCTCCACGCTCGCCCACATGGAGGTGGAGCTGTCCGAGGAGCGCAACCCCTCGATCCGGCACTCCCAGGTCGCCGAGGTCACGCTCCACCTCAAGGGCGTCACGCTCCGCGCGCACGACAGCGCCGAGAGCATGGTCCACGCCATCAACCTGGTCGAGGAGGAGCTCTCGCGCCAGGTCAAGAGGCACCGCGACAAGCGCCGCAGGCGCCGCGAGCAGGCCAAGGCGCAGCCCAGGGTCGCGCCCTCCTAGGGCGCCCCGCCGCTGTTGCTACGCTCGCACGCTGTATGTCGATCCTCGAGCGAGCACTGCGTGTAGGCGAGCAGAAGAAGTACAAGTCCTTCCAGAAGGACGTCGCCCGGATCAACGCGCTCGAGCCCGAGTTCGAGCTCTACGAGGACTCCGAGCTCGGCGCCGAGATGGACAAGCTGCGCGAGCGCGCCCGCAACGGCGAGTCGCTCGAAGGGCTGCTTCACGAGTGCTTCGCACTCGTCCGCGAGGCAAGCAAGCGGTCGCTGGGCATGCGTCACTTCGACGTCCAGCTGATCGGCGGCATGGTGCTCCACGCGGGTGATATCGCCGAGATGAAGACCGGCGAGGGCAAGACGCTCACCGCCACGCTGCCGATCGTGCTCAACACCCTCGCGGGGGACAGCGTGCACCTCGTCACGGTCAACGACTACCTGGCCCGCCGCGACGCCAACTGGATGAAGCCGATCTACGACATGCTCGGCGTGTCGCTCGGCATCCTCCAGTCCAACTCCCGCGGGCCGGAGAAGCACGACGCATACGCCGCCGGCGTCACCTACGGCACCAACTCCGAGTTCGGCTTCGACTACCTGCGCGACAACCTGGCGGGCTCGGTCGAGGAGCGTTATCAGCGCGGCCACACCTACGCCATCGTCGACGAGGTCGACAACATCCTGATCGACGAGGCGCGCACGCCGCTGATCATCTCCGGGGCGCCCGAGCAGGCCGCCGACCTCTACTACAAGTTCGCCAAGCTCGCCCCGCTGCTCTCGCCGGGCAAGAAGCCGGAGGGGCTGGAGGCCAAGTCGAAGGAGTATCTCGCGGACTTCGACTACGAGCCCGACGAGAAGCACAAGACCGTCGCCATCACCGAGCGCGGCGTGGAGAAGGCCGAGAAGTTCCTCGGCGTCGACAACCTCTACCGCCCCGAGAACGGCCACCTCGTCAACCACCTGATCCAGGCGCTCAAGGCGGAGTCGCTCTACAAGCGCGACGTGGAGTACGCCGTCATCGACGACGAGGCCAAGATCATCGACGAGTTCACCGGCCGCATCCTCGAGGGCCGGCGCTGGTCGGAGGGCCTCCACCAGGCGGTCGAGGCCAAGGAGGGCCTCGCCATCCAGGAGGAGAACCAGACGGTCGCCACCATCACGTACCAGAACTACTTCCGCCGCTACGACAAGCTCGCGGGCATGACCGGCACCGCGCTCACCGAGGCCACGGAGTTCAAGAAGATCTACAAGATCGACGTCGTCGAGATCCCCACGAACATGCCCATGGTCCGGGCGGATCAGAACGACCAGATCTACAAGACCAAGGACGGCAAGTGGAAGGCCGTCGTCAACGAGATCGCGGCGCGGCACGAGCAGGGCCAGCCGGTGCTCGTGGGCACCATCTCGGTGGAGGTCTCGGAGCTGCTGGGCCAGCAGCTCTCCAAGAAGGGCGTCAGGCACGCGGTGCTCAACGCCAAGCCCGAACATGCCGAGCGCGAGGGCGAGGTCATCGCCGAGGCGGGCGCGCCCGGCGCGGTCACGATCGCCACGAACATGGCCGGCCGCGGCGTGGACATCAAGCTCGGCGGCAATGCCGAGCACCTCACGCACCTCGAGCTGGTCAAGCGCGGCCTGGAGCAGGGCACCGACGACTACGACGCCGCCTGGGACGACGTGCTCCCGTACAAGGAGCGGATCGTCGAGGAGGCCCGCGAGGAGGTCGTGGAGGCCGGCGGGCTGTTCATCCTCGGCACCGAGCGCCACGAGTCGCGGCGGATCGACAACCAGCTCCGCGGCCGCTCCGGCCGCCAGGGCGACCCCGGTGAGTCCCGCTTCTACCTCTCGGCCGAGGACCAGCTGGTGCGCCTCTTCGCGGGTGACCGCATCTACCGCATCCTCGACCGCCTGGGGCCGGTCACCGAGGAGGGCGAGGAGGAGCCGATCGAGGCCAAGATGCTCTCGAAGCAGATCGAGGGCGCCCAGAAGAAGGTCGAGGACCAGAACTTCCTCATCCGCAAGCGCGTGCTCGAGTACGACGACGTGATGAACCAGCAGCGCGAGATCGTCTACGAGATCCGCAACCGCATCCTCGAGGGCGAGGACATGTCGGGCACCGCCAAGGCGCAGATCGCCGACGCGGTCGAACGCCTCACGGGCGAGTACCTCGTGGGCGACTACGCCGAGGACTGGGACCTCGACGGCCTCTTCACCCAGCTCGAGCAGATGTACCCCGTGGCCATCGATCCGGACGAGGACGTCGACCCCAACGCCGTCGACCGCGAGGTGCTCGTGGGCGACCTGCGCGAGGACGTGGTCAAGGCGTACGAGGAGCGCGAGGAGGAGCTCGGCGACGAGCTCATGCGCGCGCTCGAGCGCTACATCCTGCTCCAGATCATCGACGAGCGCTGGCGCGAGCACCTGCACGACATGGACTACCTGCGCGAGGGCATCCACCTGCGCGGGTTCGCCCAGATCGACCCGCTCGTGGCCTACAAGAACGAGGGCTTCGACATGTTCACGACGCTCGTGAACGCCATCTGGGAGGAGTTCGGCCGCTACATCTTCAACGTCGAGGTCGAGGTCGAGGGCGCCAACGGCGACGGCGGCGGAGCCGCGGCGCCGGCTCAGCCGTCCTGGGGCACGTCGTCCTCCTCCAGCTCCACCGGCCGCCTGCGCTACTCCGGCGGCCGTGCGGCGGCCGGCGCCACGGCCATCGCCGAGGCCGCGGCGGCGCCCGAGGACGGCGATGTGGCCGCCGAGGGCCCCAAGCCGGTGGAGACGCGCGTGCTCGACGAGCACGAGCGCGTGGGCCGCAACGACCCGTGCTGGTGCGGCTCGGGCAAGAAGTTCAAGAAGTGCCACGGGGCCCAGGCGTGAGCGCCCAGGCGTCCCTCCGCGACCAGCTCAAGCTGCTCGCGGACTACCTTTGACCCAGCTTCGCTGAGCGAGCGCCAGGCCGCGCTCGAAGAGGAGATGCAGGCGCCGGGCTTCTGGGACGACCAGGCGCGCGCGGCTGCGGTGTCGGCTGAGCACGCGCGCATCTCGCGGCGGCTGGAGTCGTTCCGCTCGCTCGAGTCCGACATCGAGGACATGGACGCGCTCGAGGAGATGGCAGCCGAGGACGAGTCGATGGCGGCCGAGCTGGAGGAGCAGCGCGAGAGCGTGCGCACCCGCCTGGAGGAGCTCGAGGAGGCGCGCCTGTTCTCCGGCTCCTATGACTCCGGCGACGCCCTCGTCACCGTGAACGCCGGCGCCGGCGGCACCGACTCCCAGGACTGGGCCGAGATGCTCCTGCGCATGGAGATGCGCTGGGCCGAGCGCCGCGGCTTCGACGTGGAGCTCAAGGAGGCCAGCCCGGGGGAGGAGGCCGGCATCAAGTCCGCCACGTTCCTCGCCCGCGGCGAGAACGCCTACGGCCTCTACTCCGCGGAGAAGGGCGTGCACCGGCTCGTGCGCATCTCGCCCTTCGACGCCCAGTCGCGCCGCCACACCGCCTTCGCGGGCGTGGAGGTGGCGCCGCTCGTGGAGGACGCGGTGGAGATCGAGATCGAGCCCGACGACCTCCAGATCGACACCTACCGCGCGTCGGGCGCCGGCGGTCAGCACGTGAACAAGACCGACTCGGCGGTGCGCATCACCCACCGCCCCTCGGGCGTGGTCGTCCAGTGCCAGAACGAGCGCTCGCAGTCCGCCAACAAGGACACGGCGATGCGGATGCTGCGCGCGAAGCTGCTCGAGCGGGAGGAGCAGCGGCGGCGTGAGGAGCTGGCCAAGGAGCGAGGCGAGGCCCTGGACGTGGGCTGGGGCTCGCAGATCCGCTCCTACGTGCTGCATCCGTACACGATGGTCAAGGACCACCGCACCAACGAGGAGATGGGCGACGCCCAGCGCGTGCTCGACGGCGACCTCGACGGCTTCGTGCGCGCCGAGCTGCTGCGCCGGTCCGGCGTGGCTGCGCAGTAGGCCGCGCCGGCCGCGCGCTGACCACAAGAGCATCGAACGTCCCGCACACCCCGCTGTTCGGTGGGTGCGTGGGACGTTCACCATGCCGGGGCGCGGGTATGGTGCGCGGCCGTGTTGGACCTGATCGATCGCGCGCTCGCGGAGGACGTCGGCGCCGGCGACCTCACGACGGCCGCCACCGTGGCGGAGGGCGCCACCGCCCGCGCCCGCATCGTGCAGAAGGCGCCCGGGGCCGTCGCCGGCCTCGACGTGGCGGGGAGGGTGTTCGAGCGTGTGGACCCCGGGCTGCGCTGGACCGCGCACGTGCGCGACGGCGAGTGGGGCGAGCCGCGCCGGCTCGTGGCGGAGGTCGCCGGCCCGGCCCGCGCGATCCTCACCGGGGAGCGGGTGGCGCTCAACTTCCTCGCCCGCCTGTCCGGCGTGGCCACGCTCACCGCCCGGTTCGTGCGCGCCGTCCAGGGGACGGGCGCGCGCATCCTCGATACGCGCAAGACCACCCCGGGCCTGCGGGCGCTGGAGAAGGCCGCGGTCGTGGCCGCGGGCGGCGGCGGCCACCGCGCCGGCCTGCACGACGCCATCCTCGTCAAGGAAAACCACTCCACGCTGGCCGGCGGAGTGGGGGAAGCGACGCGGCGGGCGCTCGCGGCGGCGCCCCCCGGGCTGAAGGTGGAGGTCGAGTGCGCCACGCTCGCCGAGCTCGATGAGGCGCTCGAGGCGGGGGCCGCGCACGTGTTGCTGGACAACATGAGCCCGGACAAGCTGCTCGAGGCGGTGGCGCGGACGGGCGGCCGGGCGAGCCTCGAGGCGTCGGGTGGCGTCACGCTCGACACGGTGCGCCCGATCGCGGAGACGGGGGTGGACTTCATCAGCGTCGGGGCACTCACGCACTCCGCTCCCGCCCTGGACCTGAGCCTGCTCCTCAAGCCGCTCTAAGCCGTCAAACTGGGTCCTGCAGTGCGGGAGAGAAGCGCGTCGAGCGGGAGACTCGCCGCCGCCATCGCGGCGGCGCTGGTCGTCCTGCCCGCGGCCGCGCTCGGCGCGTTCCCCGCCGGCCCGCCCGACGACCCCCTCTTCGACGCGAGCCCGCTTCCGAATGCCACCAACGAGCAGTGGGACCTGGCCAGCCCGTCCGGCGGGTTCGACCGCGGCATCTCCGCGGACCGGGCGTGGCGCCTCACGCGCGGCGAGGGCGCCCTGATCGCGGACGTGGACGTGGGCGTGGACCTCGGCCACCCGGACCTCGCGGGACAGTGGGCCGGCGGCGGGCGCGACTTCTACGACGGCGACGACGACCCCACCGCGGACACCGGCAACACCCACGGCACCAACGTGGCCGGCGTGCTGGCCGCCGAGGCCGACAACGGGATCGGCATCGCCGGCGTGGCGCCCGGTGCGCGCATCCTGGCGCTGCGCACGGCCGACAACATCCTGCACCAGGGTGACCGCGTGGCCCGCGCGATCGTGTACGCGGCCGACCGCGGCGCGGACGCCATCAGCATGAGCCTCGGCGCCGACTCGTTCCCCGCGTCGCTGAGGCGCGCGGTGGCGTATGCGGACCGCAAGGGCGCCGTGCCCGTGGTGGCGATGGGCAACGAGTTCCACTTCCACCATCATCAGCCCCAGATGCTGGATCAGGCCCTGGCCGTTGGCGGCCTGAACCCGGACACGGCGAACCTCGCCGCGCAGAACGAGAACCTCGCGCTGGCGGGCACGCGCTTCGACGTGCTTGCCGCCTACTCCGATTACGGCGCCCACATCGACGTGGTCGCGCCCACGCAGGTGCCCACGACCCAGCTCGGCGGCGGCTACGTGAAGACGTGGTCGGGCACCTCGGCGGCGACGCCGCACGTCGCCGGCGTCGTGGCCCTCGTGGCGGCGCGCGGGCGCGAGCTCGGCCTTGGCCTGTCCGCGGAGGAGATTCGCCAGATCGTGCGGATGACGGCCGACGACGTGGGCGGCCCGGGCTGGAACCGCCACACGGGCTGGGGCCGGGTGAACGCCTACGAGGCGGCACAAGCCGCCGCACCCGGATCCGTGCCGCCCGAGACCAACCTCACGGCGCCCGGCTGGTACCGGCCCGTCCGCGGCGGGATTGACGTGCGGGCGCTCGTGCGGGGGCGCTCGGCCACCACGTGGGAGCTCGAGATCGGGCGCGGTGTGGAGCCCGCGTCGTGGCGGCGGCTGGCCGCGGGCGCTGCCCGAGGAAGGCAGCGGCTGGCCCGGATCGGCGCGGGCCGGCTCGAGCCTGGGCCCTGGACCCTGCGGCTGCGGGCGCTCGACGCCGACGGCAACCGCGGCGAGGACCGGGTGCACTTCCGGGTGCTGGGCGACCCGTCGCTCGAGCCCGGCTTCCCGAGGCGGCTCGGCTCGTCGGGCGAGTCGTCGCCGCAGCCGGCCGACCTCGACGGCGATGGCGCCGCCGAGATCGTGCTGGCCACCAGCGACGGCGTCGTGCGCGTGTATCGCGGCGGGCGCCCGTGGCGCCGCTGGCGCGAGCCGGCCGCCTTCCTCGCCACCCCGGCGGTGGGCGACGTCGCGGGCGGACCGGCCCCCGAGATCGTGGCCGCCGGCCTCGACGGGCGCGTTTACGCCTGGAACGCACGCGGCCGGCGGGTGCCGGGATTCCCGGTGAGGATCGACGAGCGCGGCGACGACGACCGCCTGGACCGGGCGATCTACGCGAGCCCGGCGCTGGCCGACCTCGACGGCGACGGCCGCCTGGACATCGTGGCCGCCGGCGCGGACCAGAAGGTGTACGCATGGGACGGTCGCGGACAGCCCCTGCCCGGCTGGCCGGTGCTCGCGCGCGACCGCGCCGGCGGGGATGTGGCCAAGATCCTCTCCTCGCCCGCGATCGGAGACATCGACGGCGACGGCTCGCCCGACATCGTGCACGGCACGGGCGAGGCCTACGGCTCCACGCCTCTGGCCAGCGGTCGCGTGTACGCCTGGGACGCGGGCGGCCGGCTCCTGCCGGGGTGGCCGGTGAAGCCGGGCGCGCTGGTGGGCGAGGCCCTGCCGCTGGTGGGCGAGGGCGTGCCAATGTCGCCGCTGCTGGCGGACGTGGACGGCGACGGGCGCGACGAAGTGGCGGTGGCGGCCTTCACGGGCCGCCACGACCTCTACCGCGGCGACGGCACGATGGTGACCAGCTACGCGACACCGGGCACAGCCGCCTTCGGCGCGAACGCGGCGTTCGGGCGCACGGCGCCGGGCGGGCCGCTGCGCCTGTTCGGCGGGCTCATCGACCTGCGCATCGCCGCCGCGCAGCTGCTGCCCGCGTCGCAGATCCCGTTCGACCACCTGTTCGGCGGCTGGGACGCCCGCAGCGGTGGCACCCTGCCCGGCTTCCCGCTGAAGGTCGAGGGCTGGCAGATCGCGAGCGCCCCGGCGATCGCGGACGTGGACGGCGACGGCCGCTCCGAGCTGTTGGCGGGGTCCAGCGGCAACCGTCTCCACGCCTTTCGCGAGGACGGAACCGAGCCCGCCGGCTGGCCGAAGGAGACCGAGGGCTGGCTGCTGGCGTCGCCGGCCGTGGGCGACACGGACGGCGACGGCCGCCGCGAGGTCGTCGCCGTCACCCGCGACGGCTGGCTGTTCGCATGGGACACGCCGGCGCAGGCCGGAGCTCCCGCGGACTGGCCGTCTTTCCGCCACGATCCGCGCAACACCGGACGCCACGGAGGCGCGCCTCTAGAATTCGCTCCATGAAGGCCCTCCCCGTGATACAGCCGGGCGCGGAGCCACAGCTCTCGCCCGCCGAGATCGCTGCGCTGGAACACGAGATCCGCGCGCTCGCCATGGATCGCAACGCGGTCATCCTGGCGCACAACTACCAGCTGCCGGAGGTCCAGGGGGTGGCCGACTACGTCGGCGACTCGCTCGGCCTCTCCCGCCAGGCGGCGGCCTCGGGGGGCGACACGATCGTCTTCTGCGGCGTCCACTTCATGGCCGAGACGGCCTCGATCCTCTCGCCCGAGAAGACCGTGCTGCTGCCGGACCTCGGCGCCGGCTGTTCGCTCGCGGACTCCATCACCGCCGAGCAGCTGCGCGCGTGGAAGGCGCAGCACCCCGGCGCGATCGTCGTGATGTACGTGAACACCACTGCGGAGGTCAAGGCCGAAACGGATTACTGCTGCACCTCGGCCAACGCGGTGGGCGTGGTGGAGCACATCCGCCGCGAGCACGGCGAGGACACCGAGATCCTGTTCGGCCCCGACATGTGGCTGGGCGCCTATGTCGAGCGCGTCACCGGCCGCCCGCTGCGCGTCTGGGACGGCGAATGCCACGTGCACGCCGGCATCCGGCCGGCCGACATCGAGCGCACGCGCGAGGAGAACCCCGGCGCCGAGTTCATGATCCACCCGGAGTGCGGCTGCTCCACGCAGGTCATGGAATACGTGGCCGCCGGCGACGTGGACCCGGAGCGCACGCACATGCTCTCCACCGGCGGGATGCTCGCGTTCGCGCGCGAGTCCGACGCGGACACGTTCATCGTTGCGACCGAGACCGGCATGCTGCATCCGCTGGAGGAGGAGAACCCCGGCAAGAGCTTCGTGCCGGCCAACCGCGCGGCCGTCTGCAGGTACATGAAGATGATCACGCTGCCGAAGGTGCGCGACGCGCTCCGCCACGGCGGGGCGGACTACACCGTGAAGGTCGATCCGGAGCTTGCCGAGCGGGCCCGGGTGCCGATCGAGCGGATGGTCGCCATATCCCCCTAGCGCGATCGTCCGATCCGTCCTACGGTGGATGGAACCGTGGGCATGGTCTGGATGACCGGAGTTCGGATGATTGCGTCGCTGCAGTCGCTGCTCGACGCTCTAGGCTTCGCGCGCCGTGATGCCCACGCTCCAGCGCATCCATCCGCCGGGCGGGCGGAGCACGCCGCAGGAGATCGCGCGGGAGCTGGAGTTCGCGGCGCTCGCGCCGCCTGACCGGCCCTATCTCGTCCTCAACATGGTCTCGACGGCCGACGGCAAGGTCGTGCTCGACGGACGCTCGGGCGGCATCGGCGACGACGCCGACCGCGCGCTGTTCCACGCGCTGCGCACGCGCGTGGACGCGGTGATGATGGGCGCGGGAACGCTGCGCGCCGAGCGCTATGGGCGGCTGGTGCGAGACGCCGGCCGGCGGGCGGAGCGCGAGCGCGCCGGCCTGGACCCGGATCCACTGGCGATCGTGGTCAGCGCCCGGCTCGCGCTCAGCCCCGACCTGCCGCTGTTCGCCGCGGAGGGGCAGCGCGTGGTCGTGCTCACCTCGGCGGAGGCCGAGCTCGAGGCGGCCGCCGACATCCACTACCTGCGCGCTCCCGACGGCAGGCTCGAGCTGGGACCGCTGCTGCGGCGCCTGCGGGAGGAGCACGGCGTGCGCTCCATCCTCTGCGAGGGCGGCCCCACGCTCAATGCGAGCCTGCTGCACGAGGGGCTCGTGGACGAGCTCTTCCTGTCGCTGGCCCCCAAGCTCGCGGGCGGCTCCCACCCGCTGACCGCCGTCGCCGGGGAGCCGCTGCCCGAGCCGGCAGGGATGGAGCTCGCCTGGTCGTACATCGGCGAGAGCTCGCTCTTTCTGCGCTACCGGCTGCCGCGCCGATAAGTCGGATTCCGCGGCCCGCTGATGCCTGCACGAGGGCTTGCACCCCTGGTGCGCGCGGCGCGCGGCCTGCTACAACCGATGGCCTCGCATGGCCACGCGAACCGACGAGTCAGCCCCCCGCGGGCGGCGCGCCCGGCAGAAGCCGGACGTGCCCGTCGTGGAGCTCAAGGACGTCACGAAGGTCTACGGCGCCGGTGCGGTGGCGCTCGAGCGGGTATCGCTGCGGATAGGCCGCGGCGAGTTCGTCTTCCTCGTCGGGCCCACCGGCTGCGGCAAGTCCACGACGATGCGGCTGCTGCTCAAGGAGATGGAGCCCACGGAGGGCCAGATCTTCATCGCCGGGCGCAACCTCGGCCAGGTCCCGCGCAAGAAGGTGCCGTTCCTGCGCCGCAACATCGGCGTGGTGTTCCAGGACTACAAGCTGCTGCCCAACCGCACCGTGTACGCGAACGTGGCGTACTCGCTCGAGGTCATCGGCGAGAGCCGGCAGTCCATCCGGCGCAAGGTCCCGGACATCCTGCGCCTGGTCGGCCTCTCCACCAAGCTCCACAACTACCCGGACGAGCTGTCGGGCGGCGAGCAGCAGCGCGTGTCGATCGCGCGCGCGTTCGTCAACCACCCGCCGCTGCTGCTGTGCGACGAGCCCACGGGCAACCTCGACCCCGAGACCTCCATCGGGATCATGCAGCTCATCTACCGCATCAACCGCACCGGCTCGACCGTGATCGTGGCCACCCACGACCACTCGATGGTGGACAAGATGCGCCGGCGCGTGGTGGAGATGCAGGAGGGCCGGGTCATCCGCGACCAGGTGTCGGGCCTCTACCGGCCGGACGAGTCCACGAGCGAGTTCGCGGTGCGCCTGCGCGGTGAGCTCGGCGTGGGTCCGGAGGGGCATCCGAATTGAGGTTCGGCTTCTTCCTCAAGGAGGCGCTGCGCGCGCTGTCGCGCAACGCCGCCCCGAGTCTCGCGGCCATGCTCACCGTGCTGCTCACCGCGCTCGTGCTCGGCGTGTTCATCCCCGTGGTGCAGGCCACCACGGGCACCGCCAACGAGGTGCGCAGCCGGGTGGTGGTGGACGTCTTCGTGAAGGAGGGGGAGGACCCGCGCGCGCTGCGCGACGAGCTGGCCGCCGTGCCCAACGTCGAGCGCGTGGAGTTCATCTCCAAGGACGCCGCGCTCGAGCGTGAGCAGAGGCGCAATCCGGAGGCGTTCGAGCTGCTCGGGACCAACCCGCTGCCCGACTCCTTCCGGCTCACGCCGGGGGATCCGGACGGGGTGCAGGAGATCGTCGCGGCCATCGAGGGGCAGCAGCTCGCCGCGGTCGACGAGGTGCGCAACCGCGAGGAGGACACGGACAAGATCCTCGAGGCCACGGGCCTGGTGAAGCTGCTCACCGCCGGCATCGCGGTGCTGCTCGTGCTGGCGTCGATCGCCCTGATCGCCAACACCATCCGCCTGTCGATCTTCGCTCGCCGCCGCGAGGTGGAGGTGATGAAGCTCGTGGGTGCAACCAACTGGTTCATTCGCTGGCCGTTCGTGTTCGAGGGCGTGATCGTGGGCTTCATGGGCGGCCTGCTGGCGGTGCTCATGCTCTGGATCGCGAAGGAGACGTTCGTGGACCCGCTCGAGGACCGCTTCGCGCTGCTCGCCGCGCCGGACACGATCTCGTTCCCGCTGCTCGTGACCGTCCTGATGATCGCCTGCGTCGCGGTGTCCGCGGTCGGCAGCGGCCTCACGCTGCGCCGCTTCCTCAGGGTCTAGAAGGCGCGCGTGGCCGGGGGCTAACCTAGGGGTCAGGTCTTGCAATGCAACAGCCCTGTTGCATTGCAAGACCTGACCCCCTCAACATCGCCCCGCATGCCTGCCGCCCGCACCATCTCGATCGCGCTCTCCTGCGCGCTGCTGGCCCTCGTTGCCGGCCTCTGGCTGGGCGGGCACCCGGAGAGCCTGCCGGAGCCCCTGCGCAGCGCGTTCGTGGACGAGGAGGCGGCCGCCCGCGCCGAGCTCATCGAGACGATCGAGGAGAACTTCTACGAGGAGGTGGACGAAGAGGCGCTCGAGCAGGCGTCGCTCAAGGGCATCGTCCAGTCGCTCGACGACCGCTTCTCCCAGTACTTCACGCCCGAGGAGACCGAGGCGCTCCAGCAGTCGCTCCAGGGCGAGTTCGACGGCGTGGGCATGACGGTGGACGCCGGCGACCGCGGCCTGGTGGTGGTGTCCGTCTTCGAGGACAGCCCCGCCGAGGGCGCGGGCATCCGCCCCGAGGACGTGATCACGCGCGTGAACGGCCGGTCGATAGCGGGCGTCCCGCTGGAGCTGGCGACGGCGCGCATCAAGGGCGAGGCCGGCACCGACGTCACGCTCACCGTGCTGCGTCCCGACAGCGGCGACCGGCGGACGGTGAAGGTGGAGCGCGCCCGCATCGTGGTGCCGATCACCGAGGGCGAGATCCGGCGGGTGGACGGTGTCGAGCTCGGCGTGGTGGAGCTGTCCAGCTTCAGCTCGGGGGCGCACGGCCAGCTGCGCCAGGAGATCGAGCGCCTGCTGGAGGAGGGCGCCAAGGGACTCGTGCTCGACCTGCGCGACAACGGCGGCGGGCTGCTCCAGGAGGGCGTGCTGGTGGCCAGCATCTTCATCGAGGACGGCGAGGTCGTGAGCACGGACGGGCGCACCAAGCCCGAGCGCGTGTTCGAGGCTCGCGGCGACGCCATCGACGAGGACATACCGGTGGTCGTGCTCGTGAACCGCGGCACTGCCAGCGCCTCGGAGATCGTCGCTGGCGCGCTGCGCGACCGCGAGCGCGCCATCGTGGCCGGCACGCGCACGTTCGGCAAGGGCGTCTTCCAGGAGATCGAGCAGCTCGACAACGGCGGTGCGCTGGACCTCACGGTGGGCCAGTACTTCCTCCCGGACGGCGACAACCTCACGGAGAACGGCATCCGGCCGGCCGTGCGGGCGCGCGACCTGCCGCGCACCGAGCGCGACGAGGCCCTGCCGATCGCGCTCGAGACGCTCCGCGACGAGCTGTGACGAGGCCCCGGCTGGAGGAGCCGGTGGTCGCGGTCCTCGGCAAGCGCGGCCGCTTTCTCGTGGCCGAGCCGCTCTTCGAGCGCGGCGGGCAGCGGCTCACCCTCGACGGCAAGTCCGGCGCGGTTGGGGACCTCGTGCTCGTGGGCGGGGGCAAGCGCGGCCCGCGGGTGCTGCGGCGCATCGGCCGCCCCGACGTGGCGCGCCACGTGGTGGAGGGGCTCATGCTCGACCGCGGCCTGCGCCGCTCGTTCCCGCACAAGGTCGAGGGCGAGGCGGCGGACGCCGCAGGCGTCGCTCCCGGCCTCGGCCGCCGCGCAGACCTCACCGACCTCCCCACCTTCACGATCGACCCCACCGACGCGAAGGACTACGACGATGCCATCTCCGCCCGCCGCGAGGGCGAGCGTGTGCGGCTGTGGGTGCACATCGCGGACGTCTCCGCCTACGTGCGTCCCGGCACGCTGCTGGAGCGCGAGGCGTTTCGCCGCGCCACCAGCGTGTACGTTCCGGGCGCGGTGGAGCCCATGCTCCCCGAGGCGCTCTCCAACACCGCCTGCAGCCTGGTGCCCGGGCGCGAACGGCCGGCCGTGACGGTCGAGATGGAGATGGACGGCACGGACGCCGTGTCGGTGGCCTTCCAGCGTTCGCTCATCCGCTCGGACGCCCGTCTGACCTACGCGCACGTGGATCGTGTGTTCGCGGGAGAGGAGCGCGCGGAGGAGCCCTGGGCCGAGCCGCTCGAGGCCGCGCGCGCGGTGGCCTCCGCGCTGCGCGAGCGCCGCGAGTCGCGCCGCTCGCTGGAGGTGGACTCCGTCGAGCCCTCCTTCCTGTTCGACGACGAGGGCAACGTCACCGGCATCGTGCATGACGAGCAGACGGAGTCCCACCGCCTGATCGAGGAGCTCATGATCCTCGCCAACGAGCAGGTTGCCACCTACCTCTCCGGCCGCAAGCTGCCCACCCTCTACCGCGTGCACGAGCGGCCCGAGCCGCAGGCCATCGTGGCGCTCGCGGACAAGCTGGCGAGCCTCGACGTGCCCACGCCGCCGCTGCCGCGCAACATGAGCCCCCGCCAAGCCGCGGACCTGGCGGCGGACATCAGCCGGCACGTGGCCGCCCACGTGCGCCGCACCGGGCGGGGCCGGGCGGGGCTCACCTCGCTCGTCCTGCGCTCGCTCAAGCAGGCCGTCTACACGCCGAGGAACCTCGGGCACTCAGGCCTGGCCAGCACCAGCTACTGCCACTTCACCTCGCCCATCCGCCGCTACCCCGACCTCGTGGCCCACCGGGCGCTGCTCGCCGGGCTCGGGCTCGACGATGCCGCGCCGCGCGCCGCGGAGCTCACGGACGCGGGCGTGTGGGCGTCCGAGCGCGAACGCGACGCCATGAAGGTGGAGCGCGACGCCGACGACGTCTGCCGTTGCTTCCTGCTCGAGCGGCGCCTGTTCGAGAGTGGCTGGGAGGACGCCGAGTTCGAGGGGGAGATCGTCGGCCTGATCGGCGCGGGGGCCTTCGTGCGCTTCGGAGAGGACGGCTTCGAGGGCTTCCTGCCCGCCCGGCGGCTGCCCGGAGAGTGGTGGTCGCTCAACGAGACAGAGACCGCCCTGGTGGGGGAGCGCTCGGGCCGCGCGCTGCGGTTCGGGGACAGCGTGGGGGTGCGCGTCGAGCGCGTCGAGGCGCCGCGTGGGCGCGTGGACCTCGTCCCGGCCGGCTGAGGGGGCGGTGTTTGCCCGGTGCCCGTCGCTGGGTATGGCTTCTAGCGATGGGCAGGCGGGAACAGCAGGACATGGCGCTCTTGCGTCGCTACCGCGACGGCGATCACGCCGCGCGTGACGAGTTCGTGGAGCGCATGCTGCCGCTCGTCCGGCGGCTGGCCTCGCGCTACGGCCGCGGCTCGGAGCCGCTCGACGACCTGGTCCAGGCCGGCAGTGTCGGCCTCGTCAAGGCCATCGACCGCTTCGACCACGAGCGCGGGCTCCCGTTCATGCGATTCGCCGTGCCCACCATCCTCGGCGAGATCAAGCGCCACTGCCGCGACACCGGCTGGGCGGCGCACGTGCCGCGCGGCATGCAGGAGCGGGTCATGAAGGTGCGGTCGGCGATCGAGGAGCTCTCCGGCACCCTCGGCCGCTCGCCGAGCGCCCATGAGCTCGCCGACCACCTCGGTACCGGCGTGGAGGATGTGCTCGAGACGCTCGACGCGGCCACCGCCAGCACGGCTGTCTCCCTCGACGCCCCCATGGGCGGGGACGACGAGGAGGGTGCCACGCGCGCCGACGCGCTCGGCCTGGAGGACGCGAGCTACGGCCGCGTGGTGGATCTCGCCAGCGTGGTCCCCGCGCTGCGCGTGCTGCCCGAGCGCGAACGCGAGATCGTGCGCCTGCGCTTCGTGGAGGACCTCACCCAGACGCAGATCGCAGAGCGCGTCGGTGTCTCGCAGATGCACGTGTCGCGCCTGCTGCGGCGCGCGCTCGAGCGCGTCCGAGCCGTGGCGGAGTCCCGCGTGCAGGGCTCCGGCCGTCACGCCGCGTAGCAGCGCGCGCTTCAGCGGCTAGTACGCGTGTCCGGAAGTTCCGCGTGGAACCCGGCGAGGGGCTGGGCGTGACTGACGTTGGACGCGGGATGAGTCGATGCAGAGCATCGGCGATTCCCGCGGCCGGCGTCAGGCGCGTCCAGACGCCGCCGGTTCCCGCCGGAACTTGCGGATGCGTGTACTAGCCTCAAACGCCGAAATGGCGAAGAAGTCCAAGCGCAAGGCCGCTCCCGGCGACGTGGCCACCAACCGGCAGGCCTCCTACCGCTACCAGCTGCTCGAACGCTGGGAGTGCGGCATCGTGCTGCAGGGCAGCGAGGTCAAGTCGCTGCGCCAGGGCCAGGTACAGCTCAAGGACGCCTACGCCTCGTTGCGCGACGGCGAGGTCTGGCTCCACAACATGCACGTCTCCCCCTACGCGCCGGCCGCCGGCGAGAACCACGAGCCCGAGCGCCCGCGCAAGCTGCTCATGCACCGGCGCGAGATCGAGCGCCTGATCGGCAAGACGCAGGAGAAGGGCCTGACCCTCGTGCCCACCCGGCTGTACTTCTCGGGCCCGAATGCGAAGGTCGAGATCGCGCTCGCCAAGGGCAAGGATGTCCGCGACAAGCGCGAGGACCTCAAGCGCAAGGACCAGAAGCGCGAGATCGAGCGCGCGCTCCGCGGCGACCTCTAGCCGCTAGACGTCGTCCAGGTCGCGCTCGAGGAACGTGGCATCCATGCCCACGGCGAGCAGCGCGGCCAGCCCCAGGTAGACCGCGACGACCGCCGCGCGGGTGCGCGGCCGCACCTCGTGGAAGCGGCGCCCCTCCGGCGACTTGCGTGCCTTCCAGCGGCGCCACGTCTCCAGCCCACCGAACACCAGCACGAGCAGCAGGATCGGGTTGGGGTAGAGGAAGGTGAGCGCCACGAGCATGGCGTAGCCCACGATCCACATCGCCGGGCTGAGGGCCGCCATCGCCCTGCCGCCGTCGAGGGGCAGCACGGGCAGCAGGTTGAACAGGTTCAGGAAGAAGCCGATGAACGCCAGCGCCTGAAACAGCTCGCTGCCGGTGAGCTGCCAGATCGCCACCGGCACGAGACAGCCGATCGCGCCGAGAACAGGGCCCGCGAGGCCCACGCGCGCCTCCGCTGCCGCGTCGCGCGGAAGCTCCTTCATCGCCACCAGCGCGCCCAGGAACGGGATGAACATGGGCGCGCTCGCCTTGATGCCCTCGCGCCGGAGCTGGATGACGTGTCCCATCTCGTGCACGAGCAGGAGCAGCACGAAGCCCACCCCGAAGCGCCAGCCCCAGATAAGCGCGTACGCGGCGATCGACACGAGCATCGACGCGGACGTGGTGAACAGCTTCAGCTTGGGCAGCAGGAGGAGGAGCGCCTTGAGCTTGGCGCCGAACTTGACCGCCAGGAAGCCGGCAGCGGCGAGCGGCCCGAGCAGCCGCTTCCAGCGCGGTCGCGGCGGCTCCCACTGCCGCGGGGCGGGCTCGACCGCTTCGGGGCTCCAGTTCATCGCTCCAA
Source organism: Thermoleophilaceae bacterium (assembly GCA_040901445.1). Classification (GTDB taxonomy): domain Bacteria; phylum Actinomycetota; class Thermoleophilia; order Solirubrobacterales; family Thermoleophilaceae; genus JBBDYQ01. The sequence goes on from JBBDYQ010000009.1 coordinate 98,739, forward strand.
GTGTGGCAGCGCCGCCCACGGTCGCCCGGCCCCTCTAGACTGGACAGTGCTCACATGGGGACGACAGGCTTCGACGTGGACGTTCCGTGAGGGCAGTTGCGAGTCGAGGTTCCGGGCGGCCTCGTAAAACACCCGGAAAAACCATAAGTGCGGATTCACACGAGTTCGCGCTCGCTGCCTAGCTAAACCTAGCCAGTGAGCTGTTGGCCCGCCCTCGGCCCGTGGGGCGGATCGCCGGCATCAGAAACGGGCTCCGCCCGCCGCGATCGCCCCGGTAGCGGCGGGGACATTTACGGGGCTGGCTCTTCGGAACCCTGCCGGCGCGGCAACCGAGGGGCGAGACACAGAGCGCCGGATACGCTCGTAGACGCTGCCTTTCACACGCCCGCGGACGTGGGTTCGATTCCCACCGTCTCCACTATTTGATCGCAAGGCCACCGTCCTCGGCCCTTCCCCTGCTCCCGCGGCGCGGACTACGCTCTTCGCCGTGACCCGCGGAGCCGCCCCCAGACAGCAAACGCGCCGGGCTGAGCGCGAGTTCGTCGTCAGTTCACAGCGCGAGCGGCTGATCGACGCCATGGCCGAGGCGTGCGCGGAGAAGGGCTACCGGGCCACGAGCGTGGCCGATGTCGTGGCCGGGGCGCGCGTGTCGCGCGCCACCTTCTACGAGCTCTTCCACGACAAGGAGGACTGCTTTCTCGCGGCCTACGACACCATCCTCGCGCAGTTCCTCGGCAAGGTCATAGGCGCCTACCAGCAGGACGCCACGTGGGCGCAGCGCATCCGCTTCGGGTTGGAGACCATCCTGAGGTTCGGAGCGTCGGAGCCGGCCTTCGCGCGCATGTGCCTCATCGAGGTGCTGGCCGCCGGGCCTGCCGCGGTCGAGCGCTACCAGGGTGGCGTGCGGGTGGTGGCGGCTCTTGTGGACGAGGGGCAGGACTTCGCGGAGGCCGGCAGGCGCCTGCCGCCCAGGGTGGGGCGCGCCGTGGTGGGCGGCGGGGTGGCGCTGGTACGCGACGAGCTCATCGCCGGTCGCGCCGAGCGGCTGCCGGAGCTGCTGCCGGACCTCCTCTACACAACGCTGGTCCCTTACCTCGGCCACGAGGGGGCGCTGCTCGAGATGCGGGCCGCGCGGGACGACCTGGCGCCATGACGCCGACCGGTGACGGGAACTTCGAGCGCCTTCCCAGCGGGCGCCACGGGCTGACGCGGGAGGCCGTGGAGCGCTCACAGCGCGAGCGCATGCTGCGCTCGATCCTCGCCGCTGTCTCGGACAAGGGCTACGGCGCCACCAGCGTGGCCGACGTCATCGCCGGCGCCGGCGTCTCGCGCACCACCTTCTACGAGTTCTGGAAGGACAAGGAGGGCTGCTTCCTCGCCGCCTACGACGCGGTGATCGAGGTGCTCCTGACACGAGTCGAGGCGGCTTACGCGGAGCCCGGGCCCTGGCCCGAGCGCGTGCGCGCCGGCCTGGCCGCCTTCCTCCACTGGCTCGTGACCTACCCTGACCTGGCGCGCGTGGCGGTCATCGAGGCCATGGCCGCCGGGCCGCGCGCCACCGAGCGCTACCGCGAGGCCGTACGCCGCTTCACCCCCTTCTTCGAGGAGGGCCGCCGCCAGGCGCCGCACGCGGACGAGCTGCCCGCCGGGGTGCCCGTCGTGGTGGTGGGCGGCATCGCGGCGATCGTCTTCGACGAGGTCGTGGCGGGCCGGACGGCCGAGCTCGGCGAGGTCCTGCCCGAGCTCGTGTACTCGGCGCTTGCCCCGTTCCTGGGGCACGATCAGGCGCTCGACGAGATGGATAAGCCCGCCCTCGCCGACGCGGGTTGACTTCCGCGTACGCATGTGTTCATATGTGCCCAGGGTTCGCGTACGCCCGTGTACTGCGGGCGGGCGTGACGCCCCACGCAGGGTAGGGGCAACGAGGGTGGGCGGAGCTCGGCCCGCCAGGGGGAGGAATGCACGAATGAGTGCTCCAGCAAGTAGGCGTGCACGTCTGCGCGTCCTTTTCGCGGTCGCGTGCGTCGCCGTCGCGGCGCCGCTGGCGTTCGCCGGCTCGGCGAACGCGGTGCAGAGCGATCTGTACGACGTGTTCACGGCATGTCCCACGGACGATCCGCTGCTGAACGACCCGGTGTTCATGGCGCAGTCCGGCGGCTGTGTAGCGTCGGTCGCCAAGCCGGGCAGCACGTTCCGGATCGGCGAGAACCTGACGACCACGAGCGAGCCGTCGGTCTCGCAGTGGGCGTTCGGGTCCTTCGACGGGGAGAGCCTGCCGGTCGTCCCCGGCAGCACCAGTGTCACGGCGGCGCCGCAGGAGGTCGAGGGCGGACTGCTCGGCCTGGTGCCGCCCGAGCAGCTGGCGCCGCTCATCGATCCACTGGATCCGGTGCTCGGCGTGCAGTCGCAGGTTCAGTCCGCCGGTGACGTGAGCGAGTGGCTGCTCGAGCCGCCCACGACGCGGCTGAAGATCAAGCTCATCAATCCGGTGCTCGGCGACAACTGCTACATCGGCTCGGATGACGACCCGATCGTCCTTCAGCACGAGGACTGGGTGACGGAGCAGGCCGGAATGATCTCGTTCTCGCCGGATCCGAACGGGCTGCCGGTGTTCGTGATCCACTCGCTGGACGGCGTGATCAGCAACAGCGCGTTCAGCGTCCCGGAGGCGAACGGCTGCGGTCCGCTCGGGCTCGGTCTGCTCGACCCGGTCATCAACAACCAGGTCGGGCTGCCCTCGCCGGCCGGCAGCAACGAGGCCAGGTTCCTCAACGACACGCACATCGTTGGCGCTGAGAGCGGAGCCGACATCCAGGCGGCGTTCGACGCGGCGCAGGAGGAGTAGGAGCGAGACCAGTACGAGACACGGATCGGGGGCCGGCGCACTGCCGGCCCCCGATGCGACCAGCAACACCCACCTTTGTCGCCATGGAATCACCCCGAGCTCTGACGTCCGCCATCGCGCTCGCCGCGATCCTCGCCCTGGCCGCCTGTGGCGGCGACGAGGAAGCGCAGCCCGCCGAGTCCGGCGCCGCCGGCGACCGCGGCACGCAAACCGCGGAGGATGGCCAGACCGGGGGCCGCGCCGGTTCCGGCGACTCGGCGGAGGACGGCGCCCGCAGCAGTTCGGGCGAGGAACAGCCGCCGGGCTCCCGCGACGAGCGGACGGAGGAGCCCGGCGAGGAGGGCTCCCGGCCGGCGGGGCCCGGGTCCCAGCGCGACGACGACTCCGAGCGTGAGTCGCCCTCGGGTCGTGACCGCCGTGGGTCGTCCGGGCGTGGGCAGGGACTCTTCGGCAGCGACGTCGAGGTGAAGCCGGTCGAGCCCGGCAGCAACCAGTGCGAGGTCGAGCTCGGAGGCAGCACCGCCACGGTCCCCTGCGACCAGGCCGAGAAGTTCTTCGGCGGCTGAGCGCGTCAGGCCCGGCGCGCCGGGCCAGCGGGGAGTGGTTGAATCCGTGGATCGTGCGGGGGAGAGGGTGGACATGGATGGCCGCGCTCGCGCTGGCGATCGGCGCGCTCGCACCGGCGCCCGGCGCCGCAGCGCAGGAGCCCGACCCCGGCGCGCCGCAGGGCGATGACGCCCGCTACGCCCTCGCCGGCGGCTGCTACGCGCTGCGCTCGCAGTCGCTCGGCCGCTACGTGATCAAGGACGGCGGTGGCTATCGCGCCTCGGCCGAGGTGATCGGGGCCGCCGAGCCGTTCCGGATGCAGGCCACGGCCCTCGGCAGGTACCTCTTCTACGGTCGCGACCGCGACTTCATGGCCGGCGCCGGGGAGGGGGTCGAGGTCGCGGGCGCGGCGAGCCGCGCGGCGGACTGGCGCGTGGACGGGACCGCGGGCGCGTTCACGATCGGCCTGCCGTCCGAGGACGCGGCGCTGTCGGCAGCCCCCGACGGCGACCTCGCGCTCGGAACGGAGGGCGGCCTGTTCGCCTTCGAGCCCACCGAGGGCTGCGCCGAGTTCCCGGAGATCGAGGTCAACGCCGGCGGGCGGCCCCTGGCGGGTGACACCTCCTACGGCGAGGTGCGCGGCCTGATCGACGCGCACATGCACATGATGGCCTTCGAGTTCCTCGGCGGGCGGGCCCACTGCGGGCGCCCGTGGCATCCCTACGGCGTCGAGCAGGCGCTGGTGGACTGCCCCGACCACTACGTGGCGAACGGCGCCGCCGCCGTGCTCGAGAACGTCCTCTCCTACGGCAGCCCGGTGGGGACCCACGACCCGGTGGGCTGGCCAACGTTCGAGGACTGGCCCCACCACGCGTCGCTCACCCACGAGCAGTCCTATTACAAGTGGCTCGAGCGGGCCTGGATGGGCGGCCTGCGGGTGTTCGTGAACCTGATGGTCGAGAACTCGGCGCTGTGCAAGCTCTATCCCTACAAGCAGAACTCGTGCAACGAGATGGACAGCGTGCGACTGCAGATCAAGCGCATACGCCAGCTCGAGGACTACATCGACGCGCAGGAGGGCGGCCCGGGCAAGGGCTGGTTCCGGATCGTCACCGACCCGTTCGAGGCCCGGCGCGTGATCAACGACGGCAAGCTCGCGGTGGTGCTCGGCATCGAGACGTCGCAGCTCTTCGACTGCGGCGTCTACAACGACGTGCCCACCTGCGGCACCGATGACATCGATCGTCAGCTCGACGAGTTCCACGACCTCGGCATCCGCGACATGGAGATCATCAACAAGTTCGACAACGCCTTTGGCGGCGTGGCGGGCGACGCCGGCACCACGGGCGTGATCGTCAACGCGGGCAACAGGCTCGAGACCGGCAAGTTCTGGCAGATGCAGTCCTGCCCCGGGCACGTGCACGCGGACGGCCACACTCACGAGGGCGTGCACGACCGCAGCCAGTTCACGCTCCCGGGCATGTCGCGCGACAGCCTGGTGGGCAACGGCCTCCAGTCGCTGCTCCCGCCCGGCGCGCTGCCGGTCTACACGGAGGAGCCGCACTGCAACGCCCGCGGCCTGACCGCCCTCGGCGAGCACCTGGTCCGGGGCATGATCGAGAAGAAGATGATCATCGACCCCGACCACCTCGGCGTGCTCGCGCGCAACGGCGTGCTCGCGCTGGCCGAGGCCGCCCGCTACTCCGGCCTGGTGTCGAGCCACAGCTGGAGCACGCCCGATGCCTACCCGCGCATCTTCGCCCTCGGCGGCGTGGTCACGCCCTACGCCGGCTCCTCCATGGGCTTCGTCAAGCAGTGGGAGCAGCTCAAGCCCATGCGCAGCGAGCGCCATTACTTCGGCTTCGGATACGGCGCCGACATGAACGGCTTCGGCGCACAGGGCGCTCCGCGCAATGCGGAGGACACCCCGGTGAGCTATCCGTTCACCTCCTTCGACGGCGGCGTCACGCTCGACCGCCAGCGCAGCGGCGAGCGCGTGTTCGACATCAACGAGGACGGCGTCGCGCACTACGGCCTCTATCCCGACTGGGTCGAGGACCTGCGGATGCTCGCGGGCGACGAGATCGTGGAAGACATGGCGCGCGGCGCCGAGGCCTATCTGCAGATGTGGGAGCGCGCGGAGGGGATCCCGCAGCGCACGTGCCGCTCCCCCCGCGCCCGCGTGCTCAGCCGCGGAGTCGGCAACGTGCGCCTGCACGCCACGCCGCAGCAGCTGCTCGAACGGGCCGGCCAGCCCGCGGAGCGCCCGGGCCGCGCCTGGAGCTGGTGCGTGCGCGGACGTGGCAACGCCGAGGCGGACGTCACCGCTGTCTTCACGCCGCGCGGCCGGGTGGGGCTCGTCACGAGCACCGCCCGCGGCTACCGCGCGCGCCGCATCGGACCGGGCGCGAGCGCGAGCCGCCTGAGCGGCAGCGCCGAAGAGCACGGTCCGGGCCTGATGGTGCGGCCCGGCGGCCGGGGCACGAGCCTCGTCTACGGCGTGAGCGACGGTCGCGTGACCTTCGTGGCCGTGGCCGCGCGCTCGGTGGCCGAGCGTCCGGGGCGGCTGCGCCACTACCTCCACCTGGCCGGCCTGCGCTGAGCGCGGGATACTCGCGCGCGTGACCGCGTTCGTCACGACCGGCGCCGGCTTCCTGCTCGCCGTGCTGTGGTTCGACCTGATGTTCGACGTCCAGACGCTGCGCCCGCGCGGGCGCGAGCTGCCGGAAGAGATCCTGGCCTCGATCGCCGGCTACTACGGGCGGGTGACCACGGCCGCGCGGCCGATGAACAGGCTGATCGCCGCGGTGATGCTCGCGACGGTCGCCGCAATCGCGGTACAGATCGCCGAGGGTGACGTGCGGGCCTGGGTCGGCTGGGCTTCGCTCGGGCTGGCCGGCGCGGCCGTCGCGCTCGCGGCCGCGCACACGGTGCCGGCGGCCGTGCGCCTGGGCAAGCGGCGCGACACGGCCGAGGTACAGAGCCGCCTGGCTCGGTCGATCCTGCGCGACCACCTGCTCTGCCTGGGGGCGATCGCCGCGCTGCTCACGCTTCAGCTCGCCCTCGCCTCGTGATCGCCACGGTCAGAGCTGGGAGTCGTCCAGCTCGAGCCCGAGCAGCGCGCGCCCGGGGAGCGTGCGCGATCGCGGAGCCCATCGGGGCGAACACGCTTGCGCGCCGCGGCGACTGGCTCGAGCGGGGACATCCGTGGTTTCTACCAGCGCCGTGGGGGAAGCCGAGGGGACATGCAACTTCTACGCACCCTCATCGGCCTCCTGTTCGCGGCTCACGGCGCCCAGAAGCTGTTCGGCTGGTTCGGAGGCGGCGGTCCCGCCGGCACGGGCGAGATGTTCGAGTCCATGGGCCTGAGCCCCGGGAAGCGCAACGCGCTCGCCGCCGGCGCGGCCGAGACCGGCGGCGGGGCCCTGATCGCGGCCGACATCGGCAAGCCGCTCGCGGCGGCAGCCCTCAGCGGCAGCATGGTCACCGCCGTCCGCCATGCTCATCTCCCCAAGGGGCTCTGGAATCACGAGGGCGGCTATGAGTACAACCTCGTGCTGCTCGCCGGCATCTTCGCGATCGTGGCCGAGGACGACGGCCTGCCGTGGGCGATCGGCGCGCTGGCGGCGGGCGCCGCGGGCTCCTTTGCCACCACCGCGCTCGCGGAGCGCGAGGCCGAGACGGTCGAGGAGGAGGCAGTGGTGCGTGAGGCGCCGCGTGTGGTGGCGCCCGTGACGTAACGTCCCACGCGTGGGACGCAGGGGACTCGCCGGGCTGATCGTGGCCGCAGCCGTGCTGGCGGCTCTCGCGCCGGGTGCGGCCGCCCAGCCGATCGTGGTGGAGGGAGTGGGGGCCCATGCGGTCATCGAGCGCTCACCGCTGCGGATCTCGTTCCAGGACGAGCACGGCCGCACCGTCCTGCGCCAGGCCCGGGGCGAGGGGCCATTGGCGGTGCCGCCCGTCCCGGAGCCGCAGCCGGGCGGCGCCGACCTGCTGGACGCCCCGGCGCTGTACGCGCCGTTCCCGTTCCTCGTGGGCGCGCGGTCGAGCGTGGAGATCCCTGCCACCCAGTGGGTGGGCAACCTGCTCACCGGGGTCGAGGGCGGCGTGGCGCACTCCGCCCGCGACGTGCTGGCGGTCGAGCGCGCCGGCGACGGTGTCCGGCTCACGGTGTCCACCACCGACCCGAGCCGGCGCCTGCTCGTTGAGGTCGCTCCCGGTGCCCCGGGCACGATGCGGGTGTCGGCGAAGGTGACGCCCGACGACGGCGTGGTGACCCTGGGCGACGCCTTCGTCAGCCGGGCCGGCGAGGCGTTCCGCGGCTTCGGCGGCCGCCACAATGCGCTCGACCAGCGCGGCGAGGACTTCGTGAACTGGGTGGCGCAGCAGAACGTGGGCGCGGGCCCGCTCGAGCCGATCGTGGCGGCGCTCCCGGGGACCGGCGGCGACCGCTACATGTTCCCCAACGGGCCGCACGGCGCCTTCCACGTCCAGTCCCAGTTCATCTCCTCGAGTGGCTACGGCTTCCTGCTCGACCGCGACGAGCTGTCGTCCTGGCGCATGGCATCGGACCGAGACGACGCGTGGCAGGTGAGCGCGGCGGCCCCGGCCGTGGACTACCTCGTGGCGCCGGGCGAGCCCTCCGAGGCCATCGGCTCGCTCACCGCGGTGGGCGGGCGCCACCGCGTGCCGCCCTCGTGGGCGCTCGGCCCGCAACTCGACCGCCTCACCCGCTTCGGCACCGAGACCGAGGCGAGCTACAAGGCCTCCGTGGAGCAGGACCTGCGCGACATCGAGCGCTTCGACCTCCCGCTGTCTGCCTACCGGATCGAGGCGTGGCGCTACTACGAGCCCGCGCAGCTCGAGCGCGTGATCGACCGCCTGCACGCGCGCGGCATCCGCGCCCTCCTCTACTTCCGGGCGTTCGTGGGCACGGACGAGATCGGCACGGACGACCCGGCGGAGTTCGACGAGGCGCTGTCGAAGCGGTACGTGGCCACCACCCCGGGCGGGTTGCCCTACGTCTTCATCGGCAACTTCTTCGGCCCCACGGCGCTGATCGACTTCACCGACCCCGCCGCGCGCCGCTGGTGGACCCGCCGCGTCCAGGCCGCTCTCGACCTGGGCGCCGACGGCTTCATGCAGGACTTCGGCGAGCAGGTGCTCTCCGGCATGCGCTTCCACGACGGCTCGACCGGCGCCGAGATGCACAACCGCTACCCGGTCCTCTTCCACCGCATCACGCGCGAGGCGGTGGAGGAGTGGGAGGCCGAGCACCCCGGCCGCGACGTCTGGTTCTTCACCCGCGCCGGCTACTCGGGCACGCCCGGCAGCGCGGCGCACGAGGGCGGCAACTTCCCCGGCGACGAGACCACGGACTGGAGCCGCTCGTCGGGGCTGGCCTCATTGGCAACCGACATGCTCAACCGCGCCGTGGGTGGCGCGTACGGCTACGGCACCGACATCGGCGGCTACTTCGACTTCCACACCCCGCCCACCACCAAGGAGCTGTTCATCCGCTGGGCCGAGTGGGCGGTGCTCTCGCCGCTCATGCGCCTGCACGGCTCGATCAACGCGGGCACCCACACGCCGTGGTCCTTCGACGCGCAGACGGTGGCGATCTACAACCGCCTCTCGCGGCTGCGGCTGGAGGCGGCCCCCTACATCGAGGAGGCGTGGCGGGAGGCGGCAGCAACGGGCGTGCCGCCCACCCGGCCGCTGTGGCTGGCGTTCCCAGGCGACCCGGAGGCGGCGCGCCAGGACCAGCAGTGGATGCTCGGCGACGACGTCCTGGTGGCGCCGGTGGTGGAGGAGGGGGCGCGCTCGCGACGCGTGTACTTCCCCGCCGGCTGCTGGGAGCACCCCGAGACCGGCGAGCGCTTCGAAGGCACCGGCTACGCGCGCGTGGCCGCGCCGCTGGGACGGCTGCCGTACTTCTTTGCCTGCGGCGAGACGCCTTTCTGACGCAGCTAGCCTCAACCGCGATGTCTGCTCGCCTGCTCCTCGCCTGCCTGGCCCTCGTCGCCCTCGCCGCGGGCTGCGGGGGCGGGGGATCGGCGTCCGCCTCGGGCGATGCCGCACTCACAAGCTGCGCCAGCCGCTGGAACTCGGAGCGCGCCGGGGTGTTCGGCACCCACGCCTACACCGAGCACCAGTCGCAGCAGGCGCTCGTCACCAGCATCGAGTTCGAGGGCGCGGACGCCTGTGCGGTCGTCTTCTCCGTGGCCGAGCAGGACGCCGAGCACGGCACCGTGGGCGAGGTGGCCACGCTGCGCGGCTGGGTGCCGATGCAGGTCGCGGGCGGCGACCCCGAGGCACTGCAGCGCCGCGGCACCTCCGACGCGAACGCGTCCGTGGCCTCCGACGGCACCGTCGAGCTGCAGTGAGCGCCCGGCTGCTGATCTGGCGGGGGGAGGACGGATTCCGCGCGGAGAGCGCGCAGGCCGAGCTCGGCCCGCATGGCCTGCGCGCCCGCGGCGTTCAGGTGGGCGTGGACCCGGATGCCTATCGGCTCGACTACGAGCTCGAGACGGACGAGCGCCTCGTCACTCGCCGGGTGGCGCTGCACGCCGAGGGCGATGGCTGGTCGCGGACGCTCGAGCTGGTGCGCGACCGGTCGGGGCGCTGGAGCCCGGAGGTCGAGGGCCTCGATGGCGCCGAGGACGGCGACCTTCACTTCTCGCCGCTCTTCAACACCATGCCGGCGCTGCGCGCCGGGCTGCTGGAGCGTGACGACGCCGCCGACTTCACGATGGCGTTCGTGTCGCTCCCCGACCTGAGCGTCACCCCGAGCGAGCAGCGCTACGAGCACGTGTGTCGGCTTGAAGGCGGCGGCGCGGTGGTGCGCTACTCCAGCGGCGACTTCAGCTCGGAGCTCACCTACGACGCCGACGGCTTCGTCGTCGACTACCCGCAGATCGGCTCGCGCGCCTACCCGCCGAGCTCCGCGGCGAACCCCTCGCGCCAGCTCGGGTAGCGGGGCGTCCAGCCCAGCTCGCGCCGCGCCCTGGCGTTCGAGGCGCCGCGGAGCTGTGTGGACATCATCACCGCGAACGGCCCGGCGGCCAGGCGGGCCACGAAGCGCGGGACCCGGCGGGGCGGCTTGGCTCCGAGCGCCTGCGCGTACACAGGCAGCCACTGCCGGATGGGAGCAGGCTCGTCGTCCACCACGTTGTAGATGCCGGGCGCGCCCCGATCGAGGGCCGCGACCGTTGCCGCCGCCGCATCCTCGGTGTGGATGAACGAGGAGATCCCCGCCCCGGAGCCCACGACGGGATAGCGCCGGGCGCGCACCTGCCCGCCGATGTCCCCGTCGGCGGCGTAGTAGGTGCCGGGCCCGTAGAAGAACCCGTAGCGGAGCACGACTCCCTCCAGCCCGTCCGCGCCCACCACCGCGCGCTCGACCTCGAGCACGGTGCGAATGCTCTTGTCGAGCGGGGGAGGCGCGTCGTCGTAGGTGGGGTCGGACTCCACCTTCACGGCGCCGCCCTCCGGTGCGTAGAGGAACCCGATGCTCTGGGCCACCACCCGGCGCGCGCCACCCGCCCGCGCCGCCTCGAGCAGATGCGGCGTGGCCTCGCGGCGTACGCGGTCGTTGCCCGCGTACGCCTCGCCCAGGCGGCGCAGGTCGAGCGAGCTTGGGAGGTCGGTGAGCTGGTGCACCACCACGTCGGGGCGGGCGTCGCCGACCGCGGCGATCACGCCCTCGCGGTCGAACGCGTCGCACACCGCGGCCCGCGCGCCCGCCTGCTCCAGCGCACGCGCCTTCTCCGCTGAGCGGGTCATGCCGGTCACCTCGTGCCCGGCGGCGACGAGCTGTCGCACGAGCGGGCGGCCGATGGCGCCGGTGGCGCCCGCCACGAACACCTTCATCGCTGCGCCTCCGGGCGGCGCGCGAGCCAGACCAGCACGAGCGTGCCTATCGCGAGCAGCACCGCGTTCACCGGCCCGAGCCCGGCCGGGTCGGTCTCGCCGGCGTCCCAGATGTGGTTGAGCGTGTGGAGCGCGTACTGGATGGCGGCGAAGCCGAGCACGGGCATCCTCCACGACGGCCGCTCGGCCGCCACCGCGAGCGCCACGCCCAGCGCGGCGGTCCAGGTGGCGAGGTCGCCGAGGAAGTGCGGCTCCTGCGGCGGGTAGCCGGCCACGTCCTGTGCGAACGAGTCCGGGGCGAACGACATCCAGGCGGCGAGCCCGAGGTGCAGCGCCGCGAGCGCGAGCAGAAGCGGTCTCATGCCCGGGAGTCTGCCAGCCGCTGGTCCCCCGATGAGGTCCAGTACCGGATGGATAGAACGATCGTCGAGATGGTCAGCGGCACGTCTGCCCCGACAGCGGCAGGTCGCGCGAGGAACGCCCCACGCTGAGCACGTAGCAGCCCGGCGCCAGCGCCCAGCGATCCTCGCCCGCATCCCAGTGGGAGAGGTCGCGCGCGCTCAGCTCGAAGCGCACCCGATGCGACTCCCCGGGCTCGAGGCGCAGCTTCTCGAACCCCTTGAGCCAGCGCGGCGGCTGCGGCACCCCAGGACCCGGCTCGGGCAGCCCGGCGTAGAGCTGCGCCACCTCGACCCCGGGGCGCCCGCCCACGTTCTCGACCGTGGCCTCCACCGCCGCGCCGCCGTCCGGAGCGTCCTCCAGCGACAGGTCGCGGTAGGCGAAGCGCGTGTAGGAGAGCCCGTGGCCGAACGGGAACAGCGGGGCGATGCGGTGCTCGTCGTAGTGGCGGTAGCCCATGAACACGCCCTCGGAGTACTGCGCGCGGAAGGCGATGCCCGGATAGCGCTCGAGATGCCCGGCCGTGGGCGTGTCGCTCTCGCGCTGGGGGAACGTGACGGGCAGGCGCCCGCCCGGGTCGCTGTCGCCGAACAGCACCGAGGCGATGGCGTTGCCGCCCTCCTGGCCCGGGTACCAGGCCTCTACGATCGCGGGCACGCGATCGGCCCACGGCATCAGCACCGGCCCGCCCGTCTCGAGCAGGACGACCGTGTTGGGATTGGCCGCGGCCACGGCCCGCACGAGCCCGTCCTGGTCCAGGCTGGTGGGGTCGCCGCAGAGCAGCGACAGGCACGGCTTGTCCACGAACTCCGTCTGGTTGTCGGTGACGACCACCACCGCCACGTCCGCCTCCGCGGCCGTCCGGGCGGCCAGCGGCGGGAGCAGCCCGTCGTCGTGGCGCACGGCGATCCCCTCCGCCGCGGCGCGACGGCGGATGCCGTCGAGCGGCGTGACGGCGTAGAACGGGCTGACGTTCGAGCTGCCGCCGCCATTGCGGTACTCGTCGGAGCGGGGGCCGATGACGGCGATGGAATCCACCCGATCGGGGTCGAGCGGAAGCCGGCCGCCATCGTTCTTGAGCAGTGCGATGGCGTCCTCTTCGACCTCGCGCACCGCCTGTCCGTGCCCGGCCACGTCGATCGGCCCGGATGTCAGCTCGGCGTCGAAGAAGCCGAAGGCGAACATCGTGCGCAGGATGCGGCGCACGTTCTCGTCGATGTCGTCCTCGTCAAGCGAGCCCGCCGCGAGCGCCACCTGCAGGGCCGGCGCGCTGTACCAGCCGGCGAACGGCATCTCGAGGTCGGTGCCCGCGCGTGAGGCCGCCGAAGTGCTGTTCTGCGCGAAGCCGTAGTCGGTGAGCGTGAAGCCCTCGAAGCCCAGCTCATCGCGCAGCAGGCCGTTGAGCAGCTCGCGGTTCTCGGTCATGTTCGTGCCGTTCACGCCGTTGTAGGCCACCATCACGCTGGCCACGCCTGCCCGCACGGATGCCTCGAAGGCGGGCAGGTAGATCTCGCGCAGCGTGCGCTCGTCCACCACCGCGTCGGTCAGGAAGCGGTCGGTCTCGTGGTTGTTGGCCAGGTAGTGCTTGACGTTGGCGGCCACGCCCTGGGCCTGCAGGCCGTCGATGAAGGGCACGGCCAGGCGCGAGGCCAGGAAGGGGTCCTCGCCGTAGTACTCGAACGTGCGCCCGCCCTGCGGCAGCCGGACCATGTTCACGGCGGGAGCGTGGATCACGTGGTTGCCCTTGCGCGCTCCCTCGTCGCCCACGATCGCGCCCAGGCGGCGCGCGGCCTGGGGGTCGAACGTGGCGGCCAGCGCGATCGGCGCCGGCAGCCCGGTGGCGTCGCCCTCGCGTATGCCCGCCGGGCCGTCGTTGAAGTAGAGGGTGGGGACGCCCAGGCGGGGCACGCCGAGGCTGGTGCCGTTGGCGGGGTCGCCCGTGAGCACTCCCGCCAGATCGTCGCCGCCCATGAGGCCGAGCTTCTCGTCGAGGGTCATCGCTTCGAGCAGCAGCTCCGCCCGCGCGTCGGGCCCGACCGAGGAGTCGCACCACGGGTGCGCGCCGCACGGCGCCGCGGCGGCCGGCGCGGTCGCGACGAGCGCGACCGCGAGCACGATGAGCGCGGTTGTCCCCCTGACAGACACGGCCTCCCACGCCGACTCTACCCGGCGATAGCTTGTGGGCATGGCGGTCTTCGAGGCTCGAGCCCACTGGAGCGGCTCCACCGGCGCCGGCTGGGACAGCTACGACCGCGCCCACGCGGTCAGCGCCCCGCCGGCCGAGCAGGGGCTCACCGTCACCACCGGCGAGTCGCACGGCGACCCGTCCCTGCTCAACCCCGAGCAGCTCGTGGTGGCCGCCGCCTCCTCCTGCCAGCTGCTGTGGTTCCTGCACCTCGCGGCCAAGGCGCGGATCGACGTCGTGGAGTACGAGGACCGAGCCCGGGCCCACATGCCGGCGGGCGCGATCACCGAGATCGTGCTGCGCCCCCGCATCGTGGTGGCGGGTGACCCCTCGGAGGCGCGCGTCCGGCGCCTGTGCGAGCTCGCCCACCGCGAGTGCAACGTGGCCAAGAGCCTCAGCGGGGAGGTGCGCGTGCAGCCGGAGCTGGAGCGGCGGTGAGCGAGGACCCCTGGACGGGCGCTCGCGAGCGCGCCCGACGACGAGTCCCGGCGCGCCGAGCGAGGGCGCTTCACCGACGATCTACGGGTAGCCGCACAGGCGCTTCGCTGACGAGCGTCCTACCATGGTCCCATGACCTCCGAGCGAGCCCAGGCATACGGACGGGTGACGAGGACCCTCGATGGCCTCTCCCTCACGCCCGAGCAGCAGGCCGTGATCCGCGAAGCCGCGGACGGACTGCTCTTCTCCGAGGATCTCGCGGCCGACGCTCCCGCGCGTGAGGCGCTCGCCGAGCTGCGCGCCCTCGCCGGGAAGCTCGTGGACGACGACGTGCTCGAGCCCGGCACCGTCGAGCGGCTCGTGGGCGAGGTCGAGGACTGCGGTCCGGTCGCGTCGGTCGCGCCGGTCGCGTAGCCCGCGAGCGCCACCCTCCCCTCAAGCCGCCCGTGGCTCGGCCGATCACACGGGGATGAGCATCGAGAGCGCAGTGCTGCGGGTGGCCGAGCTCCAGCGGTCGCTGGGGTGGTCGCCGCCGCCCACACAGCCTCCGCCCGGAGGGTTCGCCGGCGCGCTCGGCGCTGCGGCCGCAAGCCCGGGTGCCGTGCCGGCGCAGGCGGCGGCGCCCGGTTCGTATCCGCACCTCTCCGGTGATCTCGACGCGGCGCCCGACCTGCTCGCCCGCCTCGATGCCCTCGCCGCGCGGCGGGGAGAGCGCTTCGAGATCACCAGCGGGCATCGCAGCTACGACGAGCAGGCTCGGCTATGGGCCGGACGCGGCTCCAACCCCTTCCCGGTGGCGCAGCCCGGCACGTCCCGTCACGAGACCGGCCGGGCGGCCGACGTGACGATCGGCGGGCGGCCGATCCAGGACGTGATCCCCGCCGGCGAGCTGCTGGCAGCGGGGATCCGCCCGCTGGCGGGCGACGCGGTGCACGTCGAGCTTGTCGTGTAGCGGCCCCGGCGGCCGGGTAGCCCACCTGCATGAGCGTCTCCTGGCTCATGATCGAAGAGGGGTGGGAGGTGGTGGACACCTCCGGCCGCGTGGCCGGTGAGGTCCACGAGCTCGTGGGCGACCGCGATGCCGACATCTTCGACGGCCTGCGGGTGATGACCCCGGGTGGGATCGAGAGCTACGTCCCGGCCGCGCGCGTGGGGGACATCCAGGACGGTCGCGTGGCTGTGAGCATCGACGCCGGCGCGCTCCCGGACGAGGACGCGGAGCCGCCAGGCGGGCGGGAGGTCCGGCGGGACCGCTCGCAGGGCCTCTGAGCACGTCCCCTCCACGGGCCCACCGTCCCCCTATAGGGTTCCGGCCGCCACCGACCCGGAGCATCCAGGTCCGGGCACCCGGCACATGCGCGCATTCCAGTGGAACTTCGTTGCCGAGCCACAGGCGGTCCAGGCCGCCCGCCACCGCGTGGACGAGCTGGAGCTCGAGGGAGCGGCGCGGCGGCTGCTCACGCTGCTCGTCTCCGAGCTCGTCACGAACAGCGTCCGGCACGCCGCGGGCAGCTCGATCGGCCTGGCGGTGGAGATCGACGACGGCATGGCCCGGGTGGAGGTGATCGATGCCGGGGCGGGATTCGCGCCGCCTCCCGCGCCCAGGCCGGGCGAGCAGCGGCCGTCCGGCTGGGGCCTGTATCTCGTGGAGCGCTTCGCCGACCGCTGGGGCGTGTCCGCGGACGGGCCCACGTGCGTCTGGTTCGAGATCGACCGGGACCGCTCGGCCGCGTGACGCGGCCGGCTCACCGTGTCGGGGCACCCGCCGCCGCGGCGCGCAGCAGGGCCGTCATCCACCAGCACGGCCGTGTGAACGCTTCGGTGGACCTACGCGGCGTCGCGCAGCGCGGCGAGCTCGTCGCGCTCGCCGAGGCGGCGCAGTGCGCGCTCCTCGAGCGCGCGGACCCGCTCGCCCGACACACCGAGCTTGCTGCCGGCCTGTCGCAGGCTGTGCGGGGCCTCGTTGCCGGTGCCGTAGCGCAGCTCGATGACGCGCCGCTCGACGTCGGGCAGCTCGGCGATCGCCTCCTGCACGGTGCGGTTGCGGAGCACCTCCGCCACGGTCTCGTCCGGCGACTCCTCGTCGGCCGGGATCAGGTCGCCGAGGCTGGCCTCGCCGTCCTCGCCCACGGGCCGGTCGAGGCTCGTGGGGGCCTGGTCGACGTCGCGCAGGTCCTCGACCTCCTCGATCGTCAGGCCGGCGGCCGCGGCCACCTCCAGGATCGAGGGATCGCGGCCCAGCTTGGTGGCCAGCTCGCGCTCCGCCTTGGCGACCTTGCGCGTGCGCTGCGAGACGGACACGGGCAGGCGGATGACCCGCCCGGTGTTCTCGATGCCGCGCTGGATGGCCTGGCGGATCCAGAGGGTGGCGTACGTGGAGAAGCGGAAGCCCTTGCGCCAGTCGAACTTCTCGACCGCGCGGATGAGCCCGAGCATGCCCTCCTGGACGAGGTCGCCCAGGGGCAGGCCCTGGCCCTCGTAGCGGCGGGCCTGCGAGACCACGAGGCGCAGGTTGGAGTTGATCATGCGGTCCTTCGCGGCCAGGTCGCCCTTCTCGATGCGCTTGGAGAGCTCGACCTCCTCGGGCGCGGTGAGCAGGGGCCACCGGCGCGATTCGCGCAGGAGCTGCTGGACCGGATCGAGGACCAGGTCCTCAACGGGGACGTCTTGCATCACTTGGTCGAAATTCCTATTCATACAGTCGGTATTGTAGCAAAATTAGTTGCGCGAGCAAGCACTTGGCGCGCAGGACAAGTTCCTACCCTCACGCGAGCGATCGGTTACCCGGGACGGACACCTTTGAACACACGTCCCCGGCAAAAGGCGCGCTGTGAGACGTATGTCACTCTTGGAGTACCGCAGAAGGCGCCGATTTCCTGCAACGGAGCCGTCAGGCGTCGGGCGGCACGCCACTCGACTCGCCGAGCTCGAAGCACTCGTCGGCGCCGCCCCCGGACGGGTGGTCGATGCTCCGATCCGGACGCGGGTTACGATCCCTTCCCTCAATCAGCCGCCAGACCCGAGGAGTTGAACCCGCATCGTGCTTGAAACGACTGCATCGACGAAGCACCAGCGCCTGCTGGCCTGGGTGGACGAGGTGGCCGCCCTCACGCAGCCAGAGCGCATCCACTGGTGTGATGGCTCCGCCGAGGAGTACGACGACCTCTGCCGGGCGCTCGTCGACGCCGGCACCTTCGAGCGCCTGTCCGACGCCAAGCGCCCGAATTCCTACCTCGCCTTCTCCGACCCCGGCGACGTCGCCCGCGTCGAGGACCGCACCTTCATCTGCTCCGCCACCCGGGAGCAGGCGGGCCCCACGAACAACTGGCGCGAGCCCGATGAGATGCGCGCCAGCCTCAACGACCTCTTCCAGGGCTCCATGCAGGGCCGCACGATGTACGTCGTGCCGTTCTCGATGGGCCCGCTCGGCTCGCCGATAGCGCACATCGGAGTGCAGCTCACCGACTCCGCCTACGTGGCCGCGAGCATGCGGATCATGACCCGCATGGGGCAGGGCGCGCTCGACGTGCTGGGCGAGGAGGGGGAGTTCGTGCCGTGCCTGCATTCGGTGGGCATGCCGCTGGTCGACGGCGTCGATGACGTGCCGTGGCCCTGCAACGCCGACAACAAGTACATCGTCCACTTCCCCGAGACGCGCGAGATCTGGTCATACGGCTCGGGCTACGGCGGCAACGCGCTCCTGGGCAAGAAGTGCTTCGCGCTGCGCATCGCGTCGGTCATGGCCCGCGACGAGGGCTGGATGGCCGAGCACATGCTCATCCTCAAGCTCACCTCGCCCGAGGGGGAGGTCAAGTACGTCACGGGCGCGTTCCCGTCGGCGTGCGGCAAGACCAACCTGGCCATGCTCATCCCGACGCTCGAGGGCTGGAAGGTCGAGACCGTGGGCGACGACATCGCGTGGATGAAGTTCGGCTCCGACGGCCGCCTGTACGCGGTCAACCCCGAGGCCGGCTTCTTCGGCGTGGCGCCCGGGACGGGTGAGGAGACCAATCCCAACGCCATGGAAACCCTCAGCGAGAACTCGGTCTTCACCAACTGCGCGAGGACCGACGGCGACGACGTCTGGTGGGAGGGCATGACCAAGGAGGTCCCCGGCCATCTGATCGACTGGCACGGCAACGACTGGACGCCGAGGTCCGAGACGCCCGCCGCCCATCCCAACGCGCGCTTCACCACGCCGGCGGCCCAGTGCCCGTCGATCGCGCCGGAGTGGGACGACCCCGCGGGAGTGCCCATCGACGCGTTCCTGTTCGGCGGCCGCCGCTCCACGGTGGTGCCGCTGGTCACCGAGGCGCGCGACTGGGAGCACGGCGTCTTCCTCGGGGCCACCATGTCGTCGGAGACCACGGCGGCCGCCGCGGGGCAGGTCGGCGCGCTGCGCTTCGACCCGTTCGCGATGCTGCCGTTCTGCGGCTACAACATGGCCGAGTACTTCGCCCACTGGCTGGAGATCGGCGAGCGGGGTGACCCCGCCAAGCTGCCGCGGATCTTCTATGTCAACTGGTTCCGCAAGGACGAGGACGGCAAGTTCCTCTGGCCGGGCTTCGGCGAGAACAGCCGTGTGCTCGAGTGGGTCTTCCGCCGCTGCGCGGGCACCGGCGAGGCGGAGGAGTCCGCACTCGGCCTCGTGCCGGTCGAGGGTGACCTCGACGTCGAGGGCCTGGACGTCTCGGCCGACGACATGCGCGAGCTGCTGAAGGCCGATCCCGGGCAGCTCAGGGCCCAGCTTCCCCAGATGAAGGAGCACCTGGCCACCTTCGGCGACCAGCTCCCGGGCGCGCTGCGCGCCCAGCTGGACACGCTCGAGCAGCGGCTGGCGTAGGCCCGTAGGCTTTCCGCCCAGAGGAGCCGTTCGAGGAGAGGAGCGCCCATGCAGGGCCTGATGTCGCAGTACCCGCTCACGCTGCCGCACCTGTTCCACCGCGCCGAGCGGCTCTACCCGGACAAGGGGATCGCCACCGTTACGGCCGCCGGGGTGGAGCGCATCACCTACGCGGACTGGGCGCAGCGCACCCGCCGCCTCGGCGGCGTGCTCGACCAGCTCGGGATCTCGGCCGACGGGCGGGTGGGCACGTTCGCGTGGAACACGGCGCGCCACCTCGAGCTGTACTTCGCCGCGCCCTGCACGGGGCGTGTGCTGCACACGCTCAACATCCGCCTGTTCCCGGAGCAGCTCACCTACGTGGCCAACCACGCGGCCGACGAGGTGGTGTTCGTCGACCGCTCGCTGCTCAAGCTGCTGTGGCCCCTGGTGGACTCGTTCGAGACTGTCAAGCACGTGGTGGTGATGGACGACGGTGCGGGCGACGATCCGCCGGATGACCCGCGTGTGCTCGACTACGAGGAGCTGCTGTCGGCGGCCGAGCCCGTGGAGTTCGCGGTGGAGGACGAGAACCGCTGCGCGGCCATGTGCTACACGAGTGGCACCACCGGCAACCCCAAGGGCGTGGCCTACTCGCACCGCGCGATGGTGTTGCACGCGATGGGGGCGATGCTGGCCGACACGCTCGGCGTCTCCGAGGCCGACACCGTCATGCCGGTGGTCCCGATGTTCCACGCCAACGCCTGGGGCCTGGCGCACGCGGGCGTGATGGCGGGCTCGGACTTCGCCATGCCGGGGCCGGGGATGACCCCGGAGGCCATCGCGAACCTGATGGAGGCGGAGAAGGTCACGCTGGCGGCCGGCGTGCCCACGATCTGGATGGGCGTGCTGGGCGAGCTCGACGGTCGCGACCTGTCCAGCCTCTCCCGCATCGTGTGCGGCGGCTCGGCCGTGCCCAAGGCGCTGTCGGAGGCCTACCGGGAGAAGATCGGCATGCCGATCCTGCAGGCGTGGGGCATGACCGAGACCAGTCCACTGGGCTCGGTGTGCCGCGTCAGGAGCACGCTGCGCGACCTGCCCGAGGAGGAGCTCGCGGACGTCCGCTCGGCGGCGGGCATCGCCTCGCCGCTGGTGGACGCGCGGATCGTGGAGCCTGAGACCGCCGACGAGCTGCCCTGGGACGGCGAGGCCCGGGGCGAGCTGCAGGTGGCCGGTCCGTGGATCGCGGCCGGCTACTACGACGACCCGAGCGGCTCCGGCTCCTTCACCGAGGACGGCTGGTTGCGCACGGGCGACGTGGCCACGATCGACCGGCACGGCTACATCCGGCTGGTGGACCGCACAAAGGACCTGGTCAAGTCCGGCGGCGAGTGGATCAGCTCCGTGGAGCTGGAGAACGAGATCATGGCCCACCCGCAGGTGAAGGAGGCGGCCGTGATCGGCATCACGGACGCGAAGTGGGGAGAGCGGCCGCTGGCGTGCGTCGTGTGCGACGAGGGCGCCTTGCTCGAGGCCGGCGACATCCGCGGCTTCCTGGAGGGGCGCGTGGCCAAGTGGTGGATCCCCGAGGACGTGGAGTTCATCGAGGAGGTGCCCAAGACCTCGGTGGGCAAGTTCTCCAAGAAGGACCTGCGCGAGCGCTTCGCGGATCGCGCCACGGCCGGCTGAGCATGGAAGGTTGAACGTCCCACGCACCCCCCTATTACGGGGGCGTGTGGGACGTTCGAAATGCGGCTGGCGGCGATGCGAGGGGACCGGGCGGCGCTGCTAGGCTCTACGGCCTTACCCAAAGTAAGGAGCTTTCAGACCGTGAGCCGCCTCCTCCTCATCCCCCTCGACGACACCGTCGTCTTCCCCACCATGGACGTGACCCTCCCCGTGGACACCGGGGACGAGGAGCGCGTCCTGCTCGTGCCGCGCCACGAGGGCGACTATGCCGAGGTGGGCACCGTCGCGCGCGTGGCCGAGCACGTGCGCCTTCCCGGCGGCGGCCACGCCGTGGCTCTCGAGGGCCTGCATCGCGGCGCGGCAGGAGCCGCGGACACCGGCCCGGACGGGCGCCTGCGCGTCGAGGTCGAGGAGCGGCCCGACGACGTGCCGGTGGACGGCCGGACCCGCACGCTCGAGCGCGAGTACCGCGCCGTGGTGGAGGAGATCCTCGACATGCGCGACGCGGACCCCCGCATCGCCGGGTTCCTGCGCACCATCAGGGATCCTGGCCCGCTGGCCGATACCGCCGGCTACGCACCGGACATCTCCTTCGCCCAGAAGGTGGAGCTGCTCGAGACGCTCGACGTGACCGAGCGCCTGGAGAAGGCGCTGGAGTTCCAGCGCGAGCGGCTCACCGAGCTGCAGGTGCGCCGCCGCATCCGCGATGACGTGGAGGAGGGCGCGCAGAAGCAGCAGCGCGAGTACGTGCTGCGCAAGCAGATGGAGTCCATCCGCCGCGAGCTGGGGGAGGACGACGGCTCCGTGGTGGAGGAGTACCGCACGAAGATCGAGGAAGCGGGTATGCCGGATGACGTCCGCGAGCAGGCGGAGAAGGAGCTCGGGCGCCTCGAGCGCACGGGCGAGCAGTCGCCCGAGAGCTCGATGATCCGCTCGTACCTCGACTGGCTGGTGGCGGTGCCGTGGGCCGGGCGCTCGGACGAGCGGCTCGACCCCGTGCACGCCCGTGAGGTGTTGGACGCCGACCACGCCGGCCTCGAGGACGTGAAGGACCGCATCACCGAGTACATCGCCGTGCGCAAGCTGCGGCGCGACCGCGGCATCGAGGAGGAGAAGAAGTCGGGTGCGATCCTCACCCTGATCGGCCCGCCCGGCACCGGCAAGACCTCGATCGGCGAGTCGATCGCCCGCGCCACCGGGCGCGAGTTCGTGCGCATGTCGCTGGGCGGCGTGCGCGACGAGGCCGAGATTCGCGGCCACCGGCGCACCTACATCGGCGCGCTCCCCGGGCGCCTGGTCCGCGCGCTGCGCGACGCGGGCACGATGAACCCGGTGATCATGCTGGACGAGGTCGACAAGGTCGGGGCGGATTGGCGCGGCGACCCGTCCGCGGCGCTGCTCGAGGTGCTCGATCCCGCGCAGAACCACTCGTTCCGCGACCACTACCTCGACGTGGAGCTCGACCTGTCAGAGGTGCTGTTCATCGCGACCGCCAACGTGGCGGAGACCATCCCCGGCCCGCTGCTGGACCGCATGGAGGTCATCCGCTTCGACGGCTACACCGTGGACGAGAAGGTGGCCATCGCGCGCGGATACCTGTGGCCGCGCCAGCGCGACCGCAACGGCCTGCACGAGCACGAGGTGGAAGTCTCCGACGAGGTGCTGCGCACGGTGATCGCGGAGTACACACGCGAGGCCGGCGTGCGCCAGCTCGAGCGCGAACTGGGCACGGTGCTGCGCAAGACCGCCACGGGGGTGGCGTCGGGCACGGCCGATGTGCCCGTGACCGTGGACATCGAGGCGGTCCGCGACGCCCTCGGCCGCCAGCGCCACTTCCAGGAGTCGGCCATCCGCACCGCGGTCCCCGGCGTGGCCACGGGCCTGGCGGTCACCGGCACCGGCGGCGACGTACTGTTCGTGGAGGCCACGTCGATGCCCGGCAAGGAGAACCTGGTGCTCACGGGCCAGCTCGGGGACGTGATGAAGGAGTCGGCGCGGATCGCGCTGTCCCTCGTGCGCGCGCGGGCGGGTGACGAGGCCGCGTTCGACGGCCGCGAGGTGCACCTGCACGTGCCCGCGGGCGCCATCCCCAAGGACGGGCCCAGCGCGGGCATCACGATGGCCACGGCGCTGGCGTCGCTGCTGTCGGGCCGGCCGGTGCGCCACACCGTGGGCATGACCGGCGAGGTCACGCTCCAGGGCCGCGTGCTGCCGATCGGGGGGCTGAAGCAGAAGGTGCTGGCGGCGCACGCCGCCGGGCTCACGGACGTGATCGTGCCCGAGCGCAACCGCGGCGACCTCGACGACGTGCCCGAGCACGTGCGCGAGGAGATGGCGTTCCACCCGGTCATGACGCTCGACGAGGTGCTGGACCTCGCTCTCGAGCCTGCGCGCGAAGAGGCGCTCGCCGCCTGACCCCACACCACGACGAACGTCCCGGAACCCCCCGTCGAGGGGGGTACTCCGGGACGTTCATGTGTGGTCAGGCGTGCGGCTCGAAGCCCGAGCCCGGCGGCGTGCCGGGTGCGGCGCCGGTCGCGCCCTGGTTCGGGGGCGTCGGCGCGGTGGGCCCGCCGATGTCTCGATCCGAGCGCGTGCCGGTGCCCGCGGGGTGGCCCTCCTGGGGCGTCGTGTGCACGTGCGGGCCGCCGTTGCGCGAGCGGCGGGCGAGCGCCACCGCCGCGGCGCAAGCGCCTACGACGCTGATCGCACCCGCCGCGGCCGCGCGCGGGTGGGCGGACGCCTCCCGGCGCGCCCTGCGCGAGACGGCGCCGCTCGTCTGGCGGGCCTGCCGCTTCGCCCGCTCCGCGCGGGAGCGGTTCCCCGGCAGCATGGCTGTCACGTCCATCTCGGCTCCTTCCGTCGGTTCATCGCTCGCCACTGCCCGGCCCCGGCGCCGGGAAACGCCCGAAACTAGAGGTAAGCCGGATTCGGCAGGTAGGGGCTCATGGGACCGGGTTTCCCCCGCACGAAGGTCGGACCGCATGGCTCGAGCGACAGGCCGGCGTCCAGCATCACCGGCACCGCCCAGCCCTGCCTCTGGGTGACGAACATGACGCCGCACTCGTGGGCGGGCGGCGCCGCGGCGAGAGCGGCCCAGAGCAGGGCGCGGGCGCCATCCTCGTCGCGGGCGGCCAGCAGGGCGGGGGAGCCGTCGCGCTCGAACACGTAGCCGCGATCGGGCAGAACCAGCAGCCCGAACCCCGCCTCGAGCAGCTTCTCGTGGTCGGGGCCATGTGCGGCGCCGCGCTGCTCGCGGTCGACGGCGGCGGCCAGGTCCAGGTCGGCGCTCTCACCCTCGCGCACGCCGAGCCCGCCGGGGATCGCGTCGCGGCGCACCACTCCGAAGCCCTCCACCGCCGGCTGCAGCGCAAAGCCCGCACGGGCGTAGCTGCGCAGTGCGCGCGGGTCGAGCGAGGACAGGATGATCTGCGCGCGCGTGCCCTCCGCGGTGGCCAGCGCTCGCTCGAGCAGCCGCCGGCCCAGCCCGTTGGACTGCACGCTGGGCGCCACCGCGAGCAGAGACAGGCCCCACACGCCCTCGCGTACGAGCGCCATGGCCACGCCGCGGACGCCCGTGCCGTCGTCGGCCACCCAGGCGCCCTGCGGGTCGGTGTCCAGCAGATGCCGCACGCGCTCCAGCCCACGCCGCCAGCGCACGTCCGCCGGCTCCGTGGTGGCGGGCCAGCGCTCGTTGCGCGCCTCGAAGGCCGCCTGGCTCGTGGCGAAGGCGGCCTGGATGTCCGCGTCGTCCATGGGGCGCAGGTCCACGGCTAGAGCCTATGGTTCCCGCATCCCGTCGAGAGGAGACCGGCATGGCCGATGAGGTGAAGGACGTCGTCGAGGGCGAGGGGTTCGCCGTGGCGAACATCGACGGGCTCGGGGACGGGCCCGGCTTCCGCAAGGTCCGGCGCGAGCTCGGCGTGACCGCGTTCGGCATCAACGCGATCGTGCTGCCGTCCGGCGCCGAGACCGGCCGCCACTACCACGACGAGCAGGAGGAGACGTACTTCGTCCACCGCGGGCTCGTCGAGTTCGAGTTCGGTGACGGCTCCACCCACCTGCTCGGCCCCGGCGGCCTCGCGCGCGTGGACGCCGCCACGGTGCGGAAGATGAAGAGCGTGGGGGACGAGGACGCCGTCTACGTGATCGCGGGCGGCAAGGACGGCTACGTGGGCCGCGATGGCCGGATGCCGGAGGGCGAGGAACGTGTGCACGGGGGCCCGCCTGGCGCGCCCGCCGCATAGCCCGCCCGGTTTCAGCGAGTGGGCAGTGGGCATCAGGCCTCCTGGGGCAGGAATCCCAGGAGAGGAGAACGCATGTCCGCCGGAGCGATAATCGCCATCGCAATCGTCGCCGCCATCGTGCTTGTGGCCCTGTTTGTGGCCCTCCCGCGCATGCGGGGCAAGACGGCAGAGCGCAAGCGGGCGCGTGAGGAGCGCGGGCGCGAGCAGGAGCTCGGGCGCCGGCGCGAGTCCGCGACGGAGATGCACCGCGGGGCCGCCCGGGAGGAATCAGTGGAGGCCGAGCGGCTGGAGCACGAGGCTCAGGTGCGCCGCGCCGAGGCCTCCAAGCAGGGCGAGCGCGCCGAGATGCACGAGCGCGGGATGGCGGACGACCAGCTCGTGCGCGACGACGAGCGCGACCTGGCCGCCCACGCCGAGCGCGAGCGCGGGCGGGAGCCGCGCCGTTAGGGGCGGCGCGCGATCACGTCAGGCTGGTCCAGACCGTCTTCACCTCGAGGTAGGCGTCGAGGTTGGCGTGGCCCATCTCACGGCCGATCCCCGAGGCCTTGTAGCCCCCGAACGGGGCCGCGGGGTCGGCCGGGCCCCACACGTTGATGTACACCGACCCCGCCTGCAGCTTGGCGGCGACGTTGTGGGCGTTGGCCACGTCGCGGGTCCAGATGCCCGCGGCGAGGCCGTACTCGGTGTCGTTGGCCCGCCGCGCCACCTCGTCCAGGTCGTCGTAGGGCATGGCCACCAGCACCGGGCCGAAGATCTCCTCGCGGGCGATCTTCATGTCGTCGCTGACGCCCGTGAACAGGGTGGGGGAGACGAAATACCCGCCGTTGGCGTCGTCCGGAGCGCCGCCACCGGCCACGACCTCCGCGCCCTGCTCCCTGCCGGACTCGATGTAGCCCAGCACGCGCTCGTGCTGCTCCTTCGACACCACCGGCCCGAACTGCGTGCCCTTCTCGAGCCCGGGCCCCACCTTGGCCTTGCCGGCGGCGTCGGCCAGGCCGGAGACCACGGTGTCGAACTGGTCCTTGTGAACGTACAGGCGGGAGCCGGCGTTGCAGGCCTGCCCGGTGTTGAAGTAGATGCCCTGGAACGAGCCGGCGACGGCCGCCTCGAGGTCGGCGTCCGGGAGGATGATGTTGGGCGACTTGCCACCCAGCTCGAGCGTGACCCGCTTGAGCATCCGCCCGCAGGTCTCGCCGATGGCGCGACCGACCTCGGTGGAGCCGGTGAAGGCGATCTTCGCGATGCCGGGGTGGTCCACGACCGTCCGGCCCGTCTCGCCGTCGCCGGTGAGCACGTTGACCACGCCCGGCGGCAGGCCGGCCTCGGCCACGAGCTCGGCCAGGCGCAGCGCCGTGAGCGGCGTCTGCTCGGCAGGCTTGAGGATCACCGTGCAGCCCGCCGCCAGCGCGGGCGCGATCTTCCACGCAGCCATCAGCAGGGGGAAGTTCCAGGGGATGATCTGGCCGCAGACCCCCACCGGCTCCTTGCGCGTGTACACGAACGCGTTGGGCCACGAGACGGGGATCGTCTCTCCCTCGATCTTCGTGGGCCAGCCGGCGTAGTACTGCAGGTGCGCCACCGACCCCGCGACGTCGACCGCCTTGGCGTACGCCACCGGCTTGCCGTTGTCGAGCGCCTCGAGCTCGGCCAGCTCGTCCGCGTTCTCCTGCATGAGATCGGCCAGGCGGTGCATGAGCAGCCCGCGCCCGTGCGCCGGCATCTGCGCCCACGGCCCCTCGAGCGCGGCCGCGGCCGCCTTCACCGCGCGGTCGGTGTCCTCGGCGCCCGCGTGCGCCACGCTGGTGATCGGCTCGCCGGTGGCCGGGTCGGCCGTCTCGAACGTGCGCCCGTCGGCGGCCTCCACCCATTCGTTGCCGATGAAGAGCTTGCCGGGGCCGCGTTCGACGAAGGCCCGGGCGGCGTCGGAGAGCTTGGCGGCGGTGTCGGTGGTCATTGCTCCTCCTTCGTGGGTGCGGCTGTTCAGGGCGACAGCACGATCTTCAGCGCCTCGCGGCGGTCGTAGACCTCGTACGCCTCAGCGGCGTCCGCGAGCGGCATGTGATGGCTGACGAGCGGGGCGGGGTCGAGCACGCCGCGCTCGAGCAGGCGCAGCACCGGGTCCACGTGCCCGATCACGTTGGCGTGTCCGGTGACGAGCGTGAGCGCCTTTATCCAGACGAGGCCCATGTGCACCTGGATGCGCTCGGCGTACACGCCGATGGCCGAGACGGTGCCGGCCTTGCGCGTCATGCGGATGGCCAGCTCGAGGGCGTCGGGGTGGCCCACGGCGTCCACGGCCACGTCCACGCCGCGGCCTCCGGTGGCCTGCTTGACCGCGGCGCGGGGGTCCTCCTCGGTGAGGTGGACGGGGGAGGCGCCGAAGCGCTCCGCCATCGCCAGCCGGTCCTCCACGGTGTCCACCGCGATGACCTGCGAGGCGCCCGCCGCGCGCGCCGCCTGGACGGCGCACAGCCCGACGGGGCCGAGGCCGAGCACGGCCACGGAGTCGCCAGGGCGCACGCCGCTGTCGGACACCGCGTGGTAGCCGGTGCCCATCACGTCGCCGGCGAACAGCGCCACGTCGTCGGTCATGCCCTCGGGCACGCGCCGCAGGGTGAGGTTGGCGTCGGGCACGAGCACCTGCTCGGCCTGGGCGCCCTGCAGGTTGCCCAGCGTGGCGCCGTGCCCGAAGACCTTGCCGTGGTCGCACTTGTGGTAGTCGCCGCGGCGGCAGAAGAAGCAGGTGCCGCATGCCGTGCAGTAGCAGCCCAGCACGCGGTCGCCCTCGGCCACGGTGGTCACGCCATCGCCCGCGGCGAGCACCGTGCCCACGAACTCGTGGCCGAGCGTGAAGCCCGGCTCGATCTGCACCCGCCCGTGGTAGATGTGCAGGTCCGAGCCGCAGACGCCGGTGGCCTCCACGCGCACGAGGGCGTCGCCGGCGCCCCCAAGCTCGGGCTCGGGCCGCTCCTCGACGCTCACCTCTCCGGGGCCCTGGAACGTGACGGCCTGCATCGATCCGGAGCCTACGGGATGGCGGGCGCGGGGGTCAGTCGTCGCCGGCCGAGATCCGCGAGCACAGGCTCGGTGAGGAGCTCCTCATCCTCCCGGGGCGCGGACCTGCTCAGGTACTGACCGAAGTCGGCGGCGCCGTTGATCTCCTTGTAGCGCCGCGCCGGCGTGTCGAGCACCGCGCGCACCCGCTCGAGCATCTGCTTCGTTTCCTTCTCGAGCCTCATGCCCGTTAGTGCGTGTCCGGTTGGCTCCATCCGGGCGACGGTGGCGCATCCCTCGGTGGGCATCGCACCGGCAACGCGCGACTCGGTCGCGCTCCTGGATCGCGATCCCTGCCGTCGATTGAACAGATCTGGTGGCCATGGCAACCGAAATCGTTCAATCGAATCCCAGATCCGCTCAGGGCGAGGTCCGCGCAGTCCCCGCGCTCAGGTCGCAACCTGAAGCCAACCGGATACGCACTTGCTCGTTTGTCACATTCGGGTGTTGCATCGTGTCCGACCCCGCGACTACGGCGCCCGCCATGGATCGTCCCGACCGCCTGCCGGCCCTTTCGGAGCGCGAGCTCACCGCCCTCCGCGGGGCCGCCGCCTGGTACGCCAAGTACCACGCGGGCGTCGTCGCCGATCACGCCGCAGAAGACAGCGCCTACGCCATAGCGGAGCGCGAGGAGTACCTCGACCTGGTGGCCGCCCTGGGCAAGCTCGGGGTGCGTGTGCGAGTGCCGGACGCCTTGGCCTCGCTTCAGGCTCGGGCGGCGTGAGCGGGGTCCTGGCACGCGCGACACCCTAAAGGGGTCGCACCGACACCCCCGCCACGTTTCCGCCCTCGCGCCCCGGGTACCTCCCCGACGCGATGGCTCCCACCGCGATCCTCGACGTGGACGGCACCCTGGTGGACACCAACTACCAGCACGCGATCGCCTGGTACCGGGCGTTCCGCCGCCAGGGGATCGTGCTGCCGCTCTGGAAGGTGCACCGGCACATCGGCATGGGCGGCGACCAGCTCGTCGCGGCGCTGTGCGGCGACGCGACAGAGCGCGATCGCGGCGACGACATCCGCGGCGCCGAGAAGCAGGTATACGCGCAGCTCATCGACGACGTGGAGCCGCTCGAGGGCGCGCGCGAGCTGATCGCCGAGCTCAAGGAGCGCGGCCAGGCGGTGGTGCTGGCCAGCTCGGCGAAGGCCGAGGAGGTGGAGCACTACCTCGACCTGCTCGATGCGCGCGAGCTCGCCGACGGCTGGACCACCTCGGCGGACGTGGAGGCCACCAAGCCCGAGCCCGACCTCGTGCGGGCGGCCATGGACAAGGGGTCCGGCGACGGCGCCGTGCTGGTCGGCGACTCGACATGGGACTGCGAGGCCGCCGGGCGCGCCGGCATCGCCACCGTGGGGCTGCTCACCGGAGGGTTCTCCGAGGACGAGCTGCGTGACGCGGGCGCGGCCGTGGTGTTCGAGTCGATCGCCGAGCTGCGGCACCGGCTGGGCGAGACCCCGCTCGGGCGATGAAGGTGGAGGAAGTCACCGAGCGCGTGCCCGATCACGGCCGCGAGACCGACGACTCGCCCACCGAGCCGATCGACTACTGGACGCTGAACGCCACCTTCGGAGCCCTGCTCGCGGCGCTGGCCGTCGCGAGCCGCAACCACCCCGAACGGGTGCGCGCGGCGCTCGAGCCGCGCGAGCTGCCGATCCTCTTTGCCGCCACCTTCGCCGTCTCGAAGGCGATCGCCCGTGAGCGGATCGGCGTGTGGATGCGCGAGCCGTTCGTGGAGCAGGAGGGCGCCGTCCGGCGCCCGCGCGGGCGCCGGCTGCGCCACGCCGTGGGCGAGCTCATGACCTGCACGCGCTGCGCGGGAGTCTGGGGCGCGCTGGGCATGGTGGGGCTGCGTGTGGCGAGCCCCCACGCCGGCCGGCTGGCCACCGGCGTGCTGGCCACCGCCGCCGCCAACGACTTCCTCCAGGCGGGATTTCGGATGCTCGCCGAGGGCGGCGGGGCCGCGCGGGGCCGCACCGCCGTTTCGGCCCGCGGAGCGGCGGGTACCCGCGAACCGTGACTCCGCTGACGATCGCGATCGCCGCGCTGTTCCTGGGGCTGCTGTTCGGCTCGATCGCCGTCATGGGCGCCCCGATCTTGGCGCTCCCGATCGTGCTCGTGGCGCTGGCGGTCATCGGCCTCGGCCAGATGCGCCGCAAGTCCCAGCGCGCTCAGGACATCGGAGAGCTCCGCGACCAGGCCGCGGCGGAGCAGGTTGAGTTCACCGAGCGCGACCGCGAGACCCTGACCTGAGCGCCGGCATCGGCCCGCCACCGATTGCCATGCCATGGGCACGGGTATCACCCACATACCCGATCCCGGAGGGCCCATGAGCGAGACCGCCCCGGTCTCGGGCCAGCGAAACGACGTCGGCGCGTCTCAGGCGCTCGGCGCGCGCGCCCGAGAGGACCTCGAGCTTCTGCGCCGCTACCACCGCGGGGGGGACACGGCGGCCCGGGACGAGCTCGTGGAGCGCATGCTGCCCGTGGTGCGCCAGCTCGCGCGCCGCTACCAGCGCGGCTCCGAGCAGCTCGACGACCTTGTGCAGGTGGGCAGCCTCGGCCTGGTCAAGGCCATCGACCGCTTCGACGTCGACCGCGGCTCGCCGTTCATGCGCTACGCCGTGCCGACGGTCCTCGGCGAGATCAAGCGCCACTTCCGCGACACGGGGTGGGCCGCGCACGTGCCGCGCGGCATGCAGGAGCGGGTGATGGAGGTGAAGGGGGCGGTGGAGGCGCTCGGCTCGAAGCTCGGGCGCTCGCCCTCGCCACGCGAGCTGGCGGACGAGCTCTCGCTTCAGCTCGAGGAGGTGCTCGAGGCGCTGGAGGCCGCCACGGCCTACGCCTCGGTCTCGCTGGACGCGCCGCGCCCCGGCGACGACGGGGAGCGCGAGACCTACGCCGAGTCCATGGGCGACAAGGACGGCAGCTACGAGCTTGTGGAGGACGCCGCCACCGTGCTGCCCGCGCTCGGCGTGCTGCCCGAGCGCGAGCGGCTGATCGTGCACCTGCGCTTCGCCGAGGATCTCACCCAGTCGGAGATCGCGGATCGCATAGGCGTCTCCCAGATGCACGTGTCGCGTCTTCTCCGGCGCGCTCTTGCGCGGGTGCGCACCGTGGCCACGAGCGAGCGCCGCTCCGGGCGCAAGGGCAAGGGCAAGGGCTCGCGGCACGCCGCATAAGGCTCTGGCGTCGCACAGACGCGCGCTCTACGCTCCGGTGATCAGGGAACCGGCGACGTCCATCACGGCAGACCCGCGCCGCCGGCGGACGGCGCGAGGATGGGCCGCGCTCGCGATCGGCTCCGAGCTGCTCTTCGCGTCGCTCGACTACGTGATCGAGGAGGTCGTGCTCGTGGGTGGCGTGGTGGTGGGCCCGCTCATCGCCTCGATCCGCCTGGGGAGCCGCGGCACCGCGTGGACCGCCGCTGTGGGCCTGTCGCTGGCCACCGCCGTGGCCGCCGTGGAGCCGGGCACCGACGACGTCGAGCAGCGGGTGGTGAGCGTGTCCATCGCCGTGCTCGGGGCGGCGCTGGCCATACATCTGGCGCGCGTGCGCGAGGAGCGTGAGCGCACGGCCGCATGGCTCGCCGCGCAGCACGCCGTGGCTCGCGTGGCCGCCGAGGCGGCCACGCTGGACGTCGCGGCCCCGCGGATGCTGCGGGCGATCGGGGAGGCGCTGCGCTGGGACGTCGCGGTGCTGTGGGAGCTCGACGCCGATGCCGGGGTGCTGCGTGTCGCGACCACGTGGCATGCGCCAGGGCGCGACGTCACCGCCTTCGAGGAGCTGGTGGCCGAGCGGGAGTTCCCGCGCGGCGAGGGCCTTCCGGGCCAGGCCTGGGCGCTCCGCTCGCCCACGTGGGTCACGGACGTTGCGGAGGACGCCACCTTCACGCGCGCCGCCGTCGCCATCGCGTCCGGGCTGCGGTCGGGGTTCGCCTTTCCCACGCTGGCCGAGGACGAGGTGCTGGGCGTCATCGAGGTGTACACGTCCGAGAGCCGCATGCCGGACGTCGAGCTGTTCGAGGTGATGGCCACCTTCGGCACGCAGATCGGTCAGTTCATCGAGTCCAAGCGGGCCCAGCGGGCGATGCAGGCGAGCTCGGCGGCGCTGCGGCGCTCGCGCGACGAGCTCGAGGCCACGCTCGGCGGCCTCGCCGACGGCGTCACGGTGCAGGACGCGACGGGCCGGCTCGTGTACGCGAACCAGGCCGCCGCGGACACGATCGGGTTCCCCACGCCGGCGGAGCTCGTCGCTGCTGCGCCCGCGGAGGTCATGGCGCGCTTCGACGTGTTCGACGAGCACGGCGGTCCGCTGGGGGTGGAGCGCCTGCCCGGCCGCCAGGCGCTCGCGGGTCAGGAGCCCGACCCGGTGGTCGTCCGCTTCCGCGTGCGCGCCACGGGGGCCGAGAGCTGGTCGATCGTGAAGGCCACGGCAGTCCGTGACGCGGACGGCGCGGTGGTGCGCGCGGTGAACATCTTCGAGGACATCAGCGAGCAGAAGCGCACCGAGATCGGGCAGCGCTTCCTCGCCGAGGCCGGGCGCGCGATCGGCGCCTCGCTCGACTACGCCACCACGTTGCGGAGCGTGGCGCAGGTGGCCGTCCCGTCCTTCGCCGACTGGTGCGCGGTGGACGTGCTGGACGACGACGGCTCGCTGCAGCGGGTGGCCGTCGCGCACGTGGACCCCGCGAAGCTCGACCTCGCCCAGGACCTCAGCGAGCGCTACCCGCCGGACCCCCACGCGTCCGCCGGAGTGCCCGAGGTCATCCGGACAGGGAACGCCGAGCTGCACTCGCGGATCCCGGACGAGCTCCTCGTGCAGGCCGCGCAGGGCGCGGAGCACCTCGAGCTGATCCGCGCGGTGGGTCTCCACTCGGCGATGATCGTCCCGCTGCCCGCGTGGCGCGGCGCCCTTGGCGCGATCACGTTCGTGAACTCCGAGACGCAGCGCGCCTTCGACGAGCACGACCTGGAGCTGGCGGCCGAGGTGGGGCGCCGTGCCGCCACGGCGATGGAGAACGCGCGGCTCTACGGGGAGCGCGCCTACATCGCGCGCACGCTGCAGCACAGCCTGCTGCCGCCCCATCTGCCGGACATCGCCGGGCTCGAGGTGGCCGCCCGCTACCGCGCGGCGGGGGAGGGCAACGAGGTGGGTGGCGACTTCTACGACCTCTTCGACACCGGAGACGCGCGCTGGGCGGTCGTGATCGGCGACGTCTGCGGCAAGGGGGCGGACGCCGCCGCCACCACCGCGCTCGCCCGCTACACGCTGCGCGCCGCGGCCATGCGCGAGCGCCGGCCGGGCCGCGTGCTCGAGCAGCTCAACGAAGCGCTGCTGCGCCAGCGCGACGACCGCCAGTTCTGCACCGTCGCCTACGCGAGCGTCGACGTGGGGGCGCACGGCGCCGAGCTCACCGTGGCATGCGGCGGCCATCCCGCCCCGGTGGTGGTCCGCCGCGACGGCGGGGTGGAGATCACCCCCTGTGGCGGCACGCTGCTCGGCGTGGTGGGCGACCCGGAGCTGGCGGAGGCCGCGGTGGGCCTGTCGCCGGGCGATGCGATCGTGCTCTACACAGACGGCGTCACGGAGGCGCGCACGCCGGACGGCCTCTTCGGGACCGACCGCCTGGTCACCGTGGCCGGCGGCGCCGCGGGCCGCTCCGCCACGGAGATCGCGCGCCGCATCGAGGAGGCAGCGGCATCCGGCGAGCTCCGGGACGACCTCGCCATCGTGGTGCTGCGGGTGCCCGACTCCCACAACGGGCGCCGCCCCGTTCCGGCCACGGCGGCGCTGCCCCGGTCGGGCGAGCTCTTCGATCTCCGCCTGCCGGCAACGGCCGAGGCCATCCGCTCCGCCCGCCACGCGGTGGACCGGCTCGCGGCCGGGCTGGGGCCCGAGCGCCTGGACGACCTGCGCCTGCTGGTGAGCGAGCTCGTGACCAACGGCCTGCGCCACGGCTCGCCCGACGCCGGGGACTGGATCGGCCTGCGGGTGCACCGCGAGCGCGAGCTGCTGCGCGTTGAGGTGTCGGATCCCGGACCCGGCTTCGACGCCGCCCTGCGCGAGGCGGAGCCCGACGCCACAGGCGGCTGGGGTCTCTACCTCGTGGATCGCCTCGCGGCCCGCTGGGGCGTGGACCGGGACGGACGCACGACGGTCTGGTTCGACATCCCCCTGGGCTGAGCGCCCGCGCCGGAGAGCCAAGCAGGGCAAGGACGCGTGCTCCGCACGCGAGCGACCGAGGACGCCGCCATGCGCCGGCTATTACGGCGCGGGCGGCGCGTCCGCCATGTCGAGGCGGGTGTCGAGGCCGACGATCTGGAACACCCGCTGCACGGGCTCGGGACCGCGGACGATCAGGAAGCGGGTGCCGCCCGCGCGGGCGGCCTCGTCGGCCCTGACGATCAGGCGCAGGCCGGTGGAGTCCATGAACTCGAGCTCGCGCAGGTCGAGCACGAGCATCTCGGGCGACTGCGCCTGCAGCGAGGTGAGCTCGTCCTCCACGCGCCGCGCACTCGAGATGTCGAGCTCCCCGCTGAGCGCGATCCTGGCCCGGCCATTGGCCGCCTCGATGTCGATGTTCAGAAGACTCACGCTGCTGTTCGCACAGCCTACCCGCCTCGAATGGCGGAACGCGGGCTCAACGGCGGCGGGCGAGCCGCACCACCAGGTACTCGTCCGACTGGTCGCCGGCGGTGTCGGCGTCGACCCCGTCCGCCAGGTGCTCGAGCACCGGGCCATAGGCGGGCATGCGGCTGGCCTCCAGCAGCGCCGCCGCGCCCCCTTCGACGAGGGGCCCGACCCGCATCACCACGTCGCTGCCCGCGTCCTCGATGCAGACACGGACCACTCCGTCGCTCGAGTGGCCGGGCGTGTGGGCTGCGAGGGTCTCCGCCACCAGCACGGCGTCGGAGAGGCGGTCCATGGAGAAGCCGGCGTGGGCGGCCATCATCGCGATCACGCGGCGCAGCACCGGCGAGTGCACGGCGTCGAGCGGCTCTTCGGGCGTGTCGCGCGCGTGCCGGAAGCGCATCCGGACCTCCGTGCCGCCGCCGTTCACGCTGCCGAGCGCCAGCTCGTCGGTGACCGCTTCGATCA
Organism: Thermoleophilaceae bacterium; assembly: GCA_040901445.1. Classification (GTDB taxonomy): domain Bacteria; phylum Actinomycetota; class Thermoleophilia; order Solirubrobacterales; family Thermoleophilaceae; genus JBBDYQ01. Next base: position 133,934 of record JBBDYQ010000009.1, read on the forward strand.
GCGACAGGCCGTAGCCGTCCTGCTCGTCCTCGAGGACCGTCTCGGGCGGCGGGCCCTGGCCGTGGTCGCGCACGACCACGAGCACCTCCTCGCCCTCGCCCGTCTCGACGTCAACCTCCATCCAGCCCGCATCGCCGTTGGGGTAGGCGTGCACCACGGCGTTGGTGCACGCCTCGGTGGCGGCCAGCTTGAGGTCCTCGCAGGCGTGCTCGTCGAGATGGAGCACGTTGCCCATCCCGGTGACGAACTGGCGGACCACGGCCACGCCGGCCTCCCGGGCGGGGAGGCGGATGGACGCCCCGGCCTGGTCGGCGCCGAGATCGAGCTCGACGGTGCCGACCGGCTCGTCAGCCCCCGCTCCTGCTGATCGGTGTCCTTCGTCCATGTGACGAGATGCTCCTACCTGCGCAGGCGGAAGCCGAAACTCGTTCCGGCTAGGGTCCGGGCATGAAAGGCCGGGACGCGCCGGAGGTTGACGTCGCGATCGTGGGCGCCGGGCTGGCCGGGCTGGCCGCCGCCCGGGCCCTCGCGGCCGCCGGGGCCTCGTTCATGGTGCTGGAGGCGCGCGACCGCGTGGGCGGCCGCACCCTCAACGAGCCGATCGGCGACGGCAAGGTGGTGGAGGTGGGGGGACAGTGGATCGGCCCCACTCAGCACCGCCTGGCCGCGCTCGCGCGCGAGCTGGACGTGGAGACCTTCCCCACGTACGGCCGCGGCGAGAACCTCATCGAGTGGCGCGGCGGCTTGCGGCGCTACCGGGGCACCCTCCCCAAGCTCGGGCCGCACGTGCTGGCGGACGTCGCCCAGGCCCAGGCGCGCCTGGACCGCATGGCCCGCACCGTGCCGCCGGAGGCGCCATGGAGCGCGCCGAAGGCCGGGCGCTGGGACGGGCAGACGTTCGCCACCTGGCTGGCCCGCAACGTGGCCACCCCGGCCGCGCGCGGGCTGCTGCGGCTGGTGATCGAGGCGGTCTGGGCCGTGGAGCCCGAGGACGTGTCGCTGCTGCACGTGCTCTTCTACATCCGCTCGGCCGGCGATTTCGACGCCCTGCTGGACACCGAGGGCGGCGCCCAGCAGGACCGCTTCGTTGGGGGCTCCCAGCTCGTCTCGCTGCGTATGGCCGAGGCGCTCGGCGACGCCGTGGCGCTGGAGGCGCCGGTCCGCCGCATCCGCCACGGCCACTGGGGCGTGGAGCTGGAGTCAGATGCGATGACCGTCCGCGCCCGGCGTGCGATCCTGGCCATGCCGCCCGTGCTCACCGCCCGCGTCGCCTACGACCCGCCGCTGGCCGGCTACCGCGACGGAATGACCCAGCGCATGCCCCAGGGGGCGGTGATCAAGTGCATGGCGGTCTACGACGAGCCGTTCTGGCGCGCCGACGGCCTCAGTGGCCAGGGCCTGAGCGACACCGGCCCCGCGAAGCTCACCTACGACAACTCTCCGCCGGACGGCTCGCCGGGCGTGCTGCTCGGCTTCCTGGAAGGGCGCCAGGCGCGCGAGCTCGGGAGGCTGCCCGTGGAGGAGCGGCGCGAGCGCGTGCTCACCGGCTTCGCCCGACTCTTCGGGCCGCGCGCCGCCCGGCCGGAGCGCTGGATCGAGCGCAGCTGGGCCGATGAGGAGTGGACGCGCGGCTGCTACGGCTGCTCGTTCACCACCGGCGGCTGGACCGGGTACGGCCGCGCGCTGCGGGAGCCGATCGGGCCGCTGCACTGGGCCGGCGCGGAGACGGCGGTGACCTGGAACGGCTACATGGACGGCGCGCTCGAGTCGGGCGAGCGCGCGGCGCGGGAGACGCTCGAAGCGCTCCCGGCGTGACCCCGGCCGTGCGAGACGAGCTGGCCGAGGCGCTGGCCGAGCACGGTGGCGCCGCCGCTCCCCGGGCGGCACACGCGCAGCTGTTGAGGCTGCTGGCCGAGCGCCTCGCCCGCGACGCGTTGGAGCTCCGGGCCACCCGGTCCGGCTACGGGCTGCCGGTGACGGTCGGGCTGGCCGCGGCCCGCGGCTCCCTGCTGGCGGCTGCACCCGTGCCCGCCGCGCTGCGGGCCGACCCCGCGGTGGCCGGCGACCGGGCCCGGCAGCTCGTGTCGGCCCTCGCCGCCGCGCTGGTGGCGGGAACTGAGCCGTCGCTCGAGCCGGCGATCCTCGCCGGGTCCTTCGCGGACGAGTGGCTGCTGCTGGCGGCTCCCGGCCGCCACCCCGACCCCGAGCTCGCGGGCGTGCGCTACGAGGAGCTGATCGAAGGGGTCGACCGGCTGCGCTCGGCAGCCGCCGTCCTGCCGGGGCACGTGCTCGAGGGCGGGCGCGATCCGCGGCCGCCGATCGGCGCCTGGCATCCGCTGCGGGTGGCGGAGGTGGTTGCCCGGCTCGACGGGGACCCCGTGGACCCGGAATCGGTGGAGGCCCTGGGGGAGGCCGTGGTGGCGCGCATCGGCGCCCGCGCCGGGGCGTCGCGCCCCCACGACGACCCGCTGCCCGAGCGGCGCGTGGCCCGCCGGATCCTCCAGACCCTCGCCGGCAAGGGCAAGTGGGGCGGCTACCACAGCGAGTTCGTGCACGTGGCGCGTGGGTTCGAGGGCAACGAGCGCCGGCTGGCGCTCGAGCTCGGCGAGCGGCTGGTGAGGGCCGGGCTGCTGGTGGAGAAGCGCAGCGTGGGCCAGCGCCACGTCTTCCTCAACCCCCGCCGCGCCCAGGAGATCTACGCGCTCGTGGACGAGGGCGCCGTCCCGCCGGGCCTGGACCTGTCCTGAGGGTTTCCCCGATTCCCGGCACGGGCAGAGGGTGGTGTCAGGTCATGCGCTGCACCGGGAGCCTTCGGCTCGAGTTCCGTTGCAGCGCATGACCGGACACCACCGACGAACGAAGGAGGGCCCAATGGGTCTGCTCGACAAGATCACAGGACGCGCGAAGAAGGCCGCCGGAGACCTGGCCGACGATCCCAGCCTGCGGCGCGAGGGCCGTCAGGAGGAGCGCAAGGGCGAGGCCAAGGACGATCTGGCACGGGCCCAGGAGCGCGTCGAGGACAAGGCGCAGGACGTGGGCGACATGGAGCGCAAGACGTGACCGAGGAGCCCGAGCGCGGGCGCGAGTCCGACCAGCTCCCGGAGGAGGCGCCGCCGGAGCAGATCGTCGAGGATACCCCGGAGGAGGGGCGCGACGAGGCGCGTGAGAGCCCCGGCGGCGCCGGCGACGAGGGGCGCGCCACCGGCCACCCGGATGACGCATAGCGGCGGTTTACGTCCCTCACCTGCCCGCCTTCTGCGAGGCGATCGTCGAGGAGTTCTCCGCAGCGCTGGTTTCGTGACGATTGCGACGCGGGTACGTCCCCCTTCATGAGGAGGGGGATGACCGCGTCCCTGGTGGCGATGGCCGTTGTTCTCACCGGCGCCGGATGCGGCGGTGACGAGGGTGGAGAGGGCACGCGCGAGCTCACCTGGTTCGTCCCCTTCCAGCCCGGCGGCGCGCTCACCACCCTGTCGGAGCGCTGTTCGCAGGAGTCGAACGGCCGCTACACCATCGCGCTCGAGCTGCTGCCCACCGACGCCAGCCAGCAGCGCGAGCAGCTCGTGCGCCGCCTCGGCGCCGAGGACGACTCGATCGACCTGATCGGCATGGACGTGATCTGGACCGGCGAGTTCGCCAATGCCGGCTGGATCGCGCCGGTGCCCGGCGACGTCGAGTCTCAGGTCACCGAGAACGTCTTCGAGAGCGTGCTCGAGACCGCGCGCTTCGAGGGCGAGCTCTACGCGATTCCGGTCTGGTCGAACACGCAGCTGCTCTGGTACCGCAAGGACCGGGTGGACGAGCCGCCGCAAACGTGGGACGAGATGATCGACCGCGCGGAGGAGCTGGGGCCGTCCGAGGGGCGCATCCAGGTCCAGGGAAACCGCTACGAGGGCCTCGTGGTGTGGACGAACTGGATGATCGAGTCGGCCGGCACCTCGATCCTGGCCGGCCCCGAGGAGCTGGAGCTCGAGCAGGAGCCCACCGAGCGGGCGCTGTCGATCATGGGGCGGCTCTCGCGCTCGCCCGTGGCCGCCACGAACATCTCCACCTCGACCGAGGACTCGGCGCGGCTCGGCTTCGAGGACGGCTCCTCGGCCTTCATGATCAACTACCCGTTCGTCTACCCGTCGGCGGAGTCCAACGCGCCCGACGTGTTCGAGCAGATGGGCGCCGCCAAGCTGCCGCAGGTTGTGAAGGGGGAGGAGAGCGCGCCCCCGATCGGCGGCATCAATCTCGGCGTGTCCGCGTTCTCGGACAACCAGGAGCGCGCGTTCGAGGCGGCCGAGTGCCTGGTGCAGGCCGAGAACCAGATTGAGGTGGCGGAGCTGGAGGGCCTCCCGCCGGTGCGCTCCGACCTCTTCGACGAGCCCGAGATCGAGGAGATCTACCCCGGCTTCGCCTCGCTCATCCGCGAGTCGATCTCCGACGCCGCACCGCGGCCGTCGCAGTCCCCCGCCTACCAGGACGTGTCGCTGGCCATCCAGCGGTCCGTGCACCCCACCGACGAGATCGACCCGCAGGACCCCACGCCGACGTATGAGGAGCTGCGCGACAAGCTCGAGCAGGCCGTGGCGCGGGAGGGGCTGCTGTGACCGACCGCACCAGGGCCGAGCGCCGGCTCGGGCTCCTGCTCTGCGCCCCCGCGGTGTTGGCGATGCTGCTGGTCACCGCCTATCCGATCGTCTACGCGGTCGTGCTCTCGCTGCAGGACCTCGACCTGCGCTTCCCCGACGAGGGCGGCTTCGTCGGGCTCGACAACTACGTGACCGTGCTCACGTCGGGGCTGTGGTGGCAGAGCGTGTTCAACACGGCGTTCATCGCCATCGTCTCGGTGTCCATCGAGCTGGTGCTGGGGATGGCCATCGCGCTGGTCATGCACCGGGCCATCTTCGGCCGCGGGCTGGTGCGCACGTCCGTGCTGATCCCGTACGGGATCGTGACCGTGGTGGCCGCGTTCGCCTGGTTCTACGCGTTCGATCCCAACACCGGCTTCGTGAACAGCCTGCCGCTGATAGCCGACGACAAGGCCTGGTTCGGCGAGCGCTTCAGCTCCTTCGCGGTGATCATCATGGCCGAGGTCTGGAAGACCACGCCGTTCATGGCGCTGCTGCTGCTCGCGGGCCTGGCCACGATCGACGAGGGGCTGTACGAGGCGGCCAAGGTCGACGGCGCCAGCGCGGTTCAGCGCTTCTTCCGCATCACGCTGCCGCTGCTCAAGCCGGCTCTGCTGGTGGCGCTGCTGTTCCGCACGCTGGACGCCTTCCGGGTGTTCGACTCGATCTTCGTCATGACCCGCGGAGCGCTGGACACCGAGTCGATCTCGATCCTCGGCTACAACCAGCTCATCTCGCGGCTCAACCTCGGGCTGGGCTCGGCGGTGTCGGTGCTCATCTTCCTGCTGGTGCTGGCGATCGCATCCGTGTTCGTGAAGGGCTTTGGCACCACGGTGCCCCAGGGGCCCGGCGGAAGCGGGAAGAAGTAGCCATGGCGCGCGGCACCAGGGAGTACACGCTGTGGACGCTGGGCCTGGCCGTGGTCCTCGTGTTCGCGATGGTGCCGGTGCTGTGGCTCGTGTCGCTGTCGCTCAAGTCGCCCGCGACGGTGGGCGACGGGCGGGTGATCCCGGACGAGTTCACCTTCGACAACTACAGCGCGCTGTTCGAGGGCGGCTTGGACAGCCCGTTCCTGCGGCCGCTGATCAACTCGATCCTGATCGCGCTGATCGCCACCGTCATCGCGGTCACGCTGGCGTCGTTCACGGCGTACGCGATCGCCCGGCTCGACTTCCCGGGCAAGTTCGCGATCCTGGCGGGCGCGCTCGCCATCGCCATGTTCCCGCCGATCTCGGTGGTCGGGCCGCTGTTCGACATGTGGCGGGCGCTCGGCCTCTACGACACCTATCCGGGCCTGATCATCCCCTACCTCACCTTTGCGCTGCCACTGGCCATCTACGTGCTGGTGGCGTTCTTCCGCGAGATCCCCTGGGAGCTCGAGCAGGCGGCGCAGGTGGACGGGGCCACGCCCTACCAGGCGTTCTCCAAGGTGATCCTGCCGCTGGCGGCGCCCGGGGTGTTCACCGCCGCGATCCTCGTCTTCATCTTCGCCTGGAACGACTTCGTCTTCGCGATCTCGCTCACCTCGTCGGACGCGTCGCGCACGGTGCCCGCGGCGCTTGCGTTCTTCACCGGGGAGTCCCAGTTCACCGCGCCCACGGGCAGCATCGCCGCGGCCGCAGTGCTGGTGACCATCCCGATCATCCTTTTCGTGCTGATCTTCCAGCGCCGGATCGTCGCGGGCCTGACGTCCGGCGCCGTCAAGGGATAAGGAGACCCGATGGCCGGAATCAAGCTCCACGAAGTCACCAAGCGCTACCCGGACGGCACCGAGGCCGTGAAGAAGATGAACCTCGAGATCGAGGATGGCGAGTTCATCATCCTCGTGGGCCCCTCGGGCTGTGGGAAGTCCACCGCCCTGCGCATGATCGCCGGCCTGGAGGACATCTCGGACGGTGAGCTGACCATCGGCGGCGACGTGGTGAACGAGCGTGCGCCGAAGGACCGCGACATCGCGATGGTCTTCCAGAACTACGCGCTCTACCCGCACATGTCCGTGCGCGACAACATGGGCTTCGCGCTCAAGCTGCGCGGTGTGGACAGGGCGGAGCTGGACAAGAAGGTGGAGGACGCAGCCCGCATCCTCGACCTCACCGAGCACCTGGACCGCAAGCCGGCCAACCTCTCCGGCGGCCAGCGCCAGCGCGTGGCCATGGGGCGCGCCATCGTGCGCGACCCGGCGGCCTTCCTGATGGACGAGCCGCTCTCCAACCTCGACGCCAAGCTGCGTGTGCAGATGCGCACGGAGGTCTCGCGGATCCAGCAGCGGCTGGGCACCACCACCGTCTACGTGACCCACGACCAGACCGAGGCCATGACCCTGGGCGACCGCGTGGCGGTCATGCGCAGCGGCCTGCTCCAGCAGGTGGGCTCCCCGCGCGAGCTCTACAACGATCCGGTGAACCTGTTCGTGGCGGGCTTCATCGGCTCACCCGCGATGAACTTCATGCCTGCCCAGGTGGAGGGAGGGCGGGCGAAGCTGCCGATGGCGGACGTGCCCGCGCCGGAGGGCCTCGGCGACTCCGGGGCGGTGATCGCGGGCATCCGGCCGGAGGACTTCGAGGACGCCGCGCTCGTGGGCGAGGCCAAGGAGCACGGCGCCACCTTCACCGCGCACGTGGAGCTGCTCGAGTCGGTGGGCTCGGAGCTGTACGCCTACTTCACCGTCGAGAGCGAGGGGCTCGAGTCGGACGAGCTGCGCGAGCTGGCCGAGGACGCGGGCACGGCCGAGGTGCCGGGCGGGGGCGGCGAGGGCCAGGTGGTCGCGCGCCTGGACGCCGCCAGCAGCGCCGCCGAGGGCCAGGACGCCGAGCTGTGGGTGGACGCCCGCAAGCTCCACCTGTTCGACCCCGAGACCGGCCGCAACCTCCGGCGCGAGGAGCGTCAGGACGCGGCCGGCTCCGTCTCGTAGACGCCGCTCGCCGGGCTCAGCCGGCGATCAGCGACGGATGGCGGCGGGCCCGCGGATGCAGCGGCTGTGGCCCGCAGGCGGCGAGCATCGCCCAGAGCCGCTCGCTCTGGGCGGCGCTCATCCGCTCGGAGCCGAACAGCATCGAGAGCGTCAGCGAGGCGGACTCGAGCAGGCGCTCGCGCTCGGCCCCCTCTCCGTCGCGCACCAGCAGGAGGCCCTCCGCCGCGTCGCACAGCAGCTCCGCCTCGGCCGGCTCGAGGATCCCGGGTGGGAGCTCGTCGACGGCCTGGAGGGCTCGCTTGTAGGCGCGGTGGCGTGCGGGGGTCATGGTGCCGCTGCCACTACCCCGCAAACAGGGACGAAAACCCGGGCCACGCCGTCGGCCGTCCGTGCTTGTATCCCGGGGGATGGCCGACCTCGTCTTCGGGCTCAACCCTCACCTCCGCGCGCCGGCCTCCGGCGGCTGCCCCCACGGCGAGTGCGACGGCTCCGGGTTCGTGCTGGACGAGGACGCCGACGAGGCGCGTCCCTGCCGCTGCCGGCCCGCCCGCGTGGCCGCCGCGCGCAGCGCCAGCCTGGCCCGCACGATTCCCGAGAGATACCAGCACGTCGGCTTCGAGCGCTCCCCGGTCACCGAGATGGACCGGATGATCGTGCGCGAGGTCCGCCGCTACTGCGACGCCGTGGACCGCCGCCTCGACGAGGGCCGCGGGCTGCTCTTCTACGGGAGCACCGGCACGGGCAAGACCACGCTGGCCATGCTCGTGGCACAGGAGGCCATGCGCCGCCACCGCACCGTGGCGATCTACGACGCCCCGCGGCTGCTGCGCCGCATCGGCGCCACCTTCCGTCCGGACTCGCGCGAGACCTGGACCGAGCTCATCGACCAGATCGAGGCCGTGGACCTGCTCGTGCTCGACGACGTGGCGGTCACCTCCCAGGCGGAATGGGTGCTCGAGCAGTTCTACAGCGTCATCAACCGGCGCTACGAGGCTCGCCGCGCGATGGTCGTCACGGCCGACGTGGAGGCCCCCGAGGAGCTCGACAAGAACATCGGGCAGCGGGCGGTGTCGCGCCTGATCGAGACCTGCCTCCCGGTCCCGATGTTCGGCCCGGACAACCGGCGTGTGCACGATGCACGTGAGGAAGAGCGGCACGCCGGCTGACCCCGCCCGCACGGTGAACGTCGCTGGGTGCGCCCCATAGGGGCCGGCGCGCGACGTTCGTTAGGGTCCGGGCCATGCGCCGCTTCGCCGGGGGGCTGTTCATCGTCGCGGGCACCCTTCATTTCACCCACACCCATCTGTACGAGGCCATCGTGCCGCCGTACCTGCCCGCCCACCGGGAGCTCGTGTACGCGAGCGGAGTGGCGGAGATCGCCGGGGGCGCCGGGCTCCTGTCGGAGCGCACCTGCCGGCCGGCCGGCTGGTGGCTCCTGGCCACCCTGGCGGCCGTCTTCCCCGCCAACCTGCACATGGCTCTCAACCCGGGCGACTACCCACAGATCGCGCCCGCAGCGCTTTGGGCCCGCCTGCCGTTCCAGCTCGTGTTCGCTGCCCTCGTCCTCCAGGCCATGCGCCGATGAGGGCCGTCGTCTGCCAGCACGCCGAGCTTTCGGTCGTCGACCGGCCCGAGGCGGCGCCCGGACGCGGCCAGGTGCGCCTCGAGGTGCTTCGCTGCGGCATATGCGGGTCGGACCTGCACGCGCGCCACGGCATCGACGACTGGGCCGAGCTGAGCGAGCGGCTGGGCTACGGGCGCTTCGGCCGCTCCACGCAGCCGGTCGTCTTCGGCCACGAGTTCTCCGGCCGGGTGGCCGAGTACGGCCCGGGCTGCAAGGGCGACGTGCCGGCGGGTTCCCCCGTCGTCGCGCTGCCGCTAGTCCGGGCGGACGGCGGCATCGACGCCGTGGGCCTCTCCATGCACGCGCCCGGCGCCTATGCCGAGCAGCTGCTCGTGCAGGAGTCGCTGATGCTGGCGGTGCCCAACGGGCTGCCCCCGGACGTCGCGGCGCTCACCGAGCCGATGGCCGTGGCCCACCACGCCGTCCGCCGCGGCGAGGTGGGCAGGCGACAGGTCGCGATCGTGGTCGGCTGCGGGCCGGTCGGCCTCGGCGTGATCCTGATGCTCAAGGCCCAGGGCGTGCGCACCGTGGTGGCCAGCGACTTCTCGCCGGGCCGGCGCGCGCTGGCCAGAGCCTGCGGCGCCGACGTGGTGGTGGACCCCGCCGAGGGCTCGCCGTACTCCGCCGCGGGGGACCGGGGCCACCTCGAGGACTTCCCGTCGGCGGTCGAGCTGGCGGTCGGCACGCGCGAGAAGCTCGGCCGCCTCCCGGTGGGGTGGTGGCACGTCTGGCGCCTCGCGGAGAGGCTCGGAGCGGGTCCCAAGCACCCGGTGATCTTCGAGTGCGTGGGCGTGCCGGGCGTGATCGAGTCGATCATCGACGGCGCTCCGCTGTTCTCCCGCGTGGTCGTGGCCGGCGTCTGCGTGGGGCCGGACCGCTTTCGCCCGGCCATGGCCATCAACAAGGAGATCGACCTGCGGTTCGTGCTCGGCTACACGCCGCTGGAGTTCCGCGACACCCTCCACATGCTCGCCGAGGGCGAGGTCGACCCCCGCCCGCTGATCACGGGCGAGGTGGGTCTCGACGGCGTGGCGGCGGCGTTCGACGCGCTGGGTGACCCCGAGGCGCACGCGAAGATCCTGATCGACCCGTCCAGCGCCGCGGCGTCGCCGCAGCCGGCCCTCTACGCGAAGGCGTAGTCCTCGAGCGGGAAGCGCGCGCTGCGCCACATGGCCTCGACCGTCGTCGAGGCGCGGAACGGCACGTCGCCGTGGGCGTCGAAGTAGTACGAGTTGGCCGTGCCGCAGGTGCCCTGGAAGAAGACCTGCCGATGGCGGCGGGCGAGCATCTGCGCGAAGTAGCGGTCATTGGCCTCCCGCCGCACCTCGACCCGGGTGGCGCCCAGCCTCCGGGCCCGCTTCAGGCAACGGACGATGTGGCGCGACTGGTTCTCGATCAGCGTGAAGTACGACGCCCCGTTGTAGCCGTACGGCCCGAGGATCGTGAAGAGGTTCGGGAAGCCCGGCACGCTGACGCCCTGGTAGGCCTGATAGCGGTTGGCGGCCCAGAAGGCCTCGAGATCCGCGCCGCCGGCGCCGCGCACGGGGAACGGGGGCATGTTGCCCGGCTCGAAGACCTTGAAGCCGGTGGCCAGGATGACCACGTCGAAGGGCCCACGCTCACCGTCGGCCGTTCGCACGCCGCTGGGCGTGAACGCGCTGATCGGCGCCGTCTCGAGGTGGACGTTGGGCCGGTTGAACGTGCGCAGGTAGTCGTTGGAGAACCCGGGCCGCTTGCATCCCAGGCTGTAGCTGGGCGTCAGCTTCTCGCGCACCTCCGGATCGCGCACCTGCTCGCGCAGGTGCCGGAGCGCGATCCGGCCGGATGCCTTCGCGACCGGCACGACCGTCGCGTAGTGGGCGGCCACCGGAAAGGTGAGCTCGACGAGGGCCTGCGAGGCGCCGCGCGCGGCGCGCTGGACCCCCGGCACCGAGCGCAGCGCGCGGCGGACCGCCCGCGGCATGGGGCCGTCGAGCTTGGGCAGGCACCAGATCGGAGTGCGCTGGAAGACGGTCAGCTCGGCGACCTCGGGAGCGATGGACGGCACGACCTGCACGGCGGAGGCCCCGGTTCCGATCAGCGCCACGCGCTTGCCGCGCAGGTCCACGGAGTCGTCCCAGCGTGCGGTGTGCATCGTCGTGCCGCCGAAGGCCTCCAGGCCCGGGATGTCGGGCGGCTTCGGCTTGGTGAGCACTCCGGTTGCGCCGATCACGTGACGCGCGGCGATCTTCTCGCCGCCGGCGGTCTCGAGTCGCCAGTTGCGCTCGGCGTCGTCCCACCGGGCCCCCGTCACGGTCGTCTCGAGCCGAAGCCGCGAGCGCAGCCCGAAGCGATCGACGCAGTCCTCGGCGTACGCCTTGAGCTCGCCGCCCGGCGCGTAGACGCGCGACCAGTCCGGGCGCTGGAAGTAGGAGAACTGGTAGCTGAACGACGGGATGTCGACACCGATGCCTGGATACGTGTTCCAGTGCCACGCCCCGCCGACGCCGTCACCCTCCTCGATCAACGCAAAGTCGTCGATGCCCGCGCGCGAGAGCGCAGCCGCGGCACCGATCCCGGAGAACCCGGCGCCGATGATGGCCACGTCGACGGAGGAAGCCACGCGGGAGATCCTACGTCCGGCGGCCGCGCAGGTGCTCCAGCACGCCCGGGTCCCACTCGTGCGTGCGCAGGAAGCGGTAGCGGTCGCAGGCGATGGCCATGTAGCGCTCGGTCTCGGTGCCCGGGCCGCCGAGCATGCCGGCCTCGCGCAGCATGGCGATCACCGGGCGGTATTCCTCCTCGAGCCAGGCGCGGGCCACCTCCTCGCGGTTCATCAGCCCGCCACGGTCCTGCATGGCGCGGAAGCCCCAGGCCTCCACCGCCTCCGCGAGGTCGCCGTAGGCCCACTCGTCCGACACCCGCACCTCCGCGCGGGCGTCCGCCGGCAGCGGCACCCGCTCCGCGAACAGGCGCTCGTGGCCCTTGAACGGAAGGTCGCCGAGCCGGATCTCCCGACCTGGCCCGATTTTGGTGCGCACCACCGTCACGTACGCGTCGATATGCGCGTGCCCGAGCGCACCGGCCACCGACACGCGGTGATGGCCGTCCTCAACGAAGTGCAGCGTCCCGATCCGCTTCACCGAGATCGGAGGGAAGCTCTCCCCCCGGCGCGCGGCGGCGGCAAGGCGCTCCCAGCGCTGCCGCACGCTGCGCGAGGTGGGCCGGAACCTGCGGTCGAAGTCCTTCGAACGGTCCACCGTGCCGACGATGGAGTCGAGCTCGATCGAGTGCATCCCGGCGCGGCGCTCGCCGGCGTGGCCGAGCGCCGCCACGACCTCCTCGAAGGGCAGGATCATGTCGACGTCGTCCGGCTCGCGGCGGAGCCGGTTGGCCAGCTGCCGGAGCGCGCGGCGACGGCGCATCCGGCCGAAGTCCGACTGCGCGTCCTGGGTTGGAAAGCCCGTGTCGAAGCGCGCCACGTGCTCATGATGCCACTCCCCGTTTGACGGGCTCGCGCGGGGGCAGGTGACGGCCATGAGGGTCGTCGTCACCGGCGCTACGGGCAATGTGGGCACCAGCGTGCTGCGCTCGCTGGCGAGCGAGCCCGCGGTCGACCGGGTGATCGGGTTGGCGCGCCGGCTGCCCTCGCTCGACCTTGCCAAGACCGAGTGGGTGGCCGCCGACGTGGCCACGAGCGACCTGAAGCCCTGCTTCGAGGGCGCCGACGCCGTGATCCACCTCGCCTGGCTCATCCAGCCCTCGCGCAACGTCGCGGCCGCCCAGCGGACCAACGTGGAGGGCAGCCTGCGGGTGTTCCGCGCGGCGGCAGCGGCCGGTGTGCCCCGGCTCGTGCATGCGTCGTCGGTGGGTGCCTACTCGCCCGGCCCCAAGGACCGGCGCGTGGACGAGACCTGGCCCACCAACGGCATCGCCTCCTCCTTCTACGCGCGCCACAAGGCCGAGGTGGAGCGGCTGCTCGACCGCTTCGAGGCCGAGCATCCCGAGATCCGCGTGGTGCGGCTGCGCACGGCGCTCGTCTTCAAGTACCGCGCCGCCAGCGAGATCCGCCGCCTCTTCGCCGGGCCGCTGCTGCCCGGCCGGCTCGTGAGCCCCGCGCTGATCCCGGTGGTGCCCGACGTGGAACGGCTCGTGTTCCAGGCCGTGCACGCCCACGACGCGGGGGACGCGTACCGCCTCGCGGTGGTCGACGACGACGCTCGCGGCGCCTTCAACATCGCGGGGGAGCCCGTGCTCGACCCTCGGGAGCTGGGCCGCCTGCTCGGCGCCCGCCCCGTGCGCGTCCCGGCGTCCGTCCTGCGCACCGGCGCGGCGGTCTCCTGGCGGCTGCGCCTGCAGCCGAGCCCGGAGGGCTGGGTGGACATGGCTCTGGCCGTGCCGCTGATGGACACGACCCGGGCCCGCGAGCAGCTCGGCTGGGCCCCCCAGCGCTCCTCCGGCGACGCCCTGCTCGAGCTCATGCGCGGGATGCGCGACGGCGCCGGGTTCCAGACGCCGCCGCTCGAGCCGGGCGGCGCCGGCCCGATGCGAGCGCGGGAGTTCCTCTCCGGCGTCGGAGCGAAGAACTAGGCCACGGGCCGGAGGCGGGCATTGGGCCGGTGGCGCCGCCCCGCCTTGGCGCACGGCCGGCCCTCGACCATCACCACGTCCGCCGTGAAGTCGTTCTCGCCCCGCACCAGCGAGGAGCCCACCCCGTAGGCGTCCACGGGCGCCGACACCCGCTCGAAATGGCGGATCTTCTCCGGGCTGAAGCCCCCGGAGGCGACGATCCTCACGCGCTCGTGACCCGCGCGGTCGAGCGCGTCGCGGACCCGGTGGGCCAGCTCGGCGTTGACGCCTGTGGGGCGGAAGTCGCCCATCTCGTCCCAGAGCGCCCTGTCCACCAGCGCCTCGCTGGTGTCCAGCCGCACGCCCCAGAGCCGGTCGCCGAGCGCATCCGCCACCTCCACCGCCGTGCGCACGGAGTCGTTGTCGAAGTCCACGAGCACGGTCACGTTCATCTCGCCGGCATAGCGGCCGGCGAACGCCTGGGCCGCCGCCACCGTCTCGCCCCCGTAGGCGGCGATCAACCCGTGCGGCACGGTGCCCACGCCGCGCCCGCCCCACCAGGACGCCTGCGCGTCGGTGGACACGCCGATTGCGCCCGCCACGTGGGCGGACCAGCCGTCGCCCGTCTGCACCAGCCAGTGGTCGTGGCGGGCGGGAAAGAACAGGATCTGCTTGCCGTCCGCGGCCTCCACCACCTCCCTGACATTGCGCATGATCAGCGTGCGCCGCGCCAGGCAGCCGAGGAAGACCGTCTCGAGGTGGGCGAAGAGCGAGTAGTCCCCCGCGATCGTCATCACCGTCTCGTAGGGGGAGATCTCCTCGCCCTCGTGCAGGGCGTGCACGTCGAGCTGGTCCCAGCCGGGCTCCCACGCGTCGTCGTCGCGCCCCGCACACTCCTTGAGCACGGCGATCGCCTCGTCGATCCCGCCGAGCACGGAGTCCTTCTTCTGGAAGACCTGCATGGTCACCCGCGGCCGGCGACCCTCGTGCTCGAGCAGCTCCTTGGTGAGGTTGAAGTAGGCGTCGGAGTACCAGCCGCTGCGGATCCGGTCCACCGGCAGGCGAAAGACGCTCGGGTCGAGGCGGCGTCGTGTTGCCTCGGTCGCCATGTCAGGATCGTACGTGGGGGAGCCGCCGGCGCATCATCAGGTCGCGCCCGGCGCCGGACCCGAGATCGAGCCCCCAAGCCTCGGCGAAGCGGCCGAAGCCGTCCACGCGGTCCGCGATCTCGAAGCCCTGGCGCAGGTAGAAGGCCACGGCGCGCTCGTTGCCCTCGCGCACGAGGGCGACGTACTCGCTGCCGGACGGCAGCCGGCGCTCGAGCTCGGCCAGCAGCAGGCGGCCGGCGCCGGTCCCGATCCGCTCCGGCTCGACGTAGAGGCGGTTGAGCTCACCGCCGGCGTAGTGCAGGTAGCCCGCGACCTCGCCGCCGTCCTCGGCCACCAGGAAGTGGCCGCCGGGGGCGGCGATCGCGTCCGCCAGTTGCGCCGGGTCGTAGGTCCGCTCGAGCACCAGCTCGATGAACGCGGGCTCGAAGAGTCCCTCGTAGGCCGCGGGCCAGGCCCGTCCGGCCACCGCGCGGATCGCGGGAGCGTCGGCCGCGACCGCGTCACGGATCGTGAGCGCCATCGGGTCAGGGTAGGGTGGTGACACGGCAATGTCCGACGGCACCGGCACGGACGCGTCGCTCGCGCACACGCTCGAGGAGATCATCGCGAACGCCCGCCGCCTCGTGGAGATCGACGCGGCCGCGTTCCTGGTGGTGGACTGGCGCACGGAGGAGATCCGGCCGGCGGCACTCTGGTTCGCGAGCGAGGAGCTGCGCCGCGCCCTGCTCCCGCTCCTGCAACGCCGCTACGACCGCGAGCGGCCCGGGATCACCGAGAGCGCGCTCGAGAGCGGCAAGCCGCTCCTGTTCCGCCGGGTGGAAAGCTGGGAGGGCGCGGCCGCGCTGCGCGCGCGACTGGAGCGCGACTTCCCTCCGGAGCAGGCGGACGTCACCTGGCACTGGTACCGGCGGGCCTCGGCCATCTCCTGCCCGGTGGCCACATCGGAGGGACGCTCGCTCGGGGTGCTCGCGGTGTCGGCCACGCCGCCGCTGCCGGAGCTCGGCGCGGATGCGCTGCGCAGCGTGGAGGTGTTCGCGGACCTCGCGGCCGTGGCCATCGACCGCGCGCAGCTGCTCGAGGCGGAGGCGCGCCGCAGCCGCCAGGAGCTGGTGCTCAACGACGCCGGCCGCGCGATCGCCGAGTCGCTCGACACACGCGTGGTGCACCGGCGGATAGTGGAACGGGCGGCGGCGGTCACGGGGGCCACGAAGGTGCTGCTCGCCGAGTACTACCCGGCCGTGGAGCAGCTGGAGGTGGTGGCCAGCAGCGGCTTCTCCGAGGAGGTGGCGTCGCGTCGCTACAGCCTCCGCGAGGGGATGATCGGCCTCGTCGCCGCCACACGCGCTCCGTATCGCTCGCGGCCGGAGGACCGCGACCGCTTCCTCTCCTCGGTGGTCGACCGCGAGCGCATCGGCTCGTTCATGCACGTGCCGATCGAGCTCGGCCCGCGCCTCTTCGGGGTGCTCACGGTCGCGCACGGGGACGAGACCGCGTTCGACGAGGCGAGCTTCGAGCAGCTGCTCAAGTTCGCGCGGCTCGCCGCCGCGGCCGTCGCGAACGCCGCCGACTATCAGCACGAGCTGCGCGTGGCCCGGGCGCTTGCCCAGGGCTTCATCCCGACCGAGCCCGGACGGCTGCCGGGCGTGGAGCTGGGCGTGCGCTACGAGCCCGCGGAGCGCCAGCCCACGGGCGGCGACCTCTACGGCGCCTGGCCGCTCACGGACGGCTCGGTGGCGGTGCTGATCGGCGACGCCATCGGCAAGGGGCTGGAGGTGGCGGGCCTCGCGGCGATGGTCCGCTTCTTCGCGGACGCGCGCAGCCTGGGGGCCGAGGATCCCGCGCAGGTGCTGCGGGAGACAAACGCGCTGATCCGCACCCGCGTGGGCGCCGAGACGTTCGTCACCGTCTTCTTCGCCATCCTCCGGGGCCCGGTGCTGCGCTACTGCAACGCCGGGCACGCGCCGCCGCTCGTGGTGCCCGCCGAGGGCGATCCGCGCGAGCTGGAGGCCACCGGCATCCCGCTGGGCATCGAGAACGACCCGCAGCTCGAATCGCGCGAAGAGGCCCTCGGGAGCGGTGACCTCCTGTTCGCCTTCACCGACGGCCTGCCCGAGGCCCGCCGCCGCGGCGAGCAGTTCGGGGAGCGCGAGCTCGGGCGCGCGATCGCCGAGCTGCGCGGCCTCGGCCACCCGCAGGGTCTGGTGGACGCCGTCTACCAGCGCGCCCTGGACTGGGCCGGCCCGCTGACCGACGACGCGGCGCTGCTGGCCCTGCGCCTCGCGCGATAGGTGTCCGGGGCACAGCTCGGTCCCACCGCCATGACGGCGAGGTGCCTCCTGCGGCCCAGGGATAATCGTCCGCCGATGGCGCGCTGCTTCGTCACCCGCCGCCTGCCCGGCGATGCGCTGGAGCGGCTGGCCGCCGCCCACGACGTGGACGTGTGGGATGGGGAGATGCCTCCCGCGCCCAAGGAGCTGCTGAAGGGCGCCCGCGATGCTGAGGGGCTGCTGTGCCTGCTCACCGACTCGGTGGATGCCGAGCTCATCGCCGCCTGCCCGCGCCTGCGGGTGATCTCGAACTACGCGGTGGGCACCGACAACGTGGACCTGGCGGCAGCCGCCGCGCGCGGCATCCCCGTGGGCAACACCCCGGACGTGCTGACCGAGGCCACGGCGGACCTCGCGTTCGCGCTGATGCTCGCCGCGGCGCGGCGCGTGGTGGAAGCCGACGCCTGGGTTCGCGGCGGCCGCTGGCGCACCTGGGACCCCGGTCTGCTGCTCGGCGCCGACGTGCACGGGGCGGTGTTCGGCATCGTCGGGATGGGGCGCATCGGCGGGGCAGTGGCGCGGCGGGCGGCGGGCTTTGCGATGGAGGTGCTCGACCTGCGTGGCCTCCACGGGCTCGAGCGCTGCGACTTCGTGTCCCTGCACGCCCCGCTCACAGAGGAGACGCAGGGACTGATCGGCGAGCCGGAGCTGCGCCGCATGAAGGACACCGCGATCCTCGTGAACACCGCGCGCGGCCCGCTGGTGGACCCGCTCGCGCTCGAAGGAGCGCTGCGCGAGGGCTGGATCGCCGCGGCCGCGCTCGACGTCACCGACCCGGAGCCGCTGCCGGCGAACCACCCGCTCCTGTCGGCGCCCAACCTCGTGATCGCCCCGCACATCGGCTCCGCCTCCCACGGCGCCCGGGCGCGGATGGCCGAGCTGGCGGTGGACAACCTGCTCGCGGGGCTCGCGGGCCGGCCGCTGCCACACGAGGTGGCGGTCACTCGCCCAGCACCTTGATCACGAGCCGCTTCGGGCGGCCGCCGTCGAACTCCGTGTAGAAGATCGCCTGCCACGGCCCGAGGTCCAGCCGACCGTCCGTCACGGGCACGATGGCCTGGTGGTGCACGAGGAGGTTCTTCAGGTGGGCGTCGCCGTTGTCCTCGCCGCCGCGGTGGTGGCGGTAGTCGCCCGGGTCGGGCGAGAGCTCCCGGGCCACGTCGTTGGCCGGCGGCTTCCAGCTCGGCGGCGCCAGCTTGTCCAGCCACTCGAGCGCGTCCTCCTGAATGCCCGGCTCGTCGTCGTTCACCCACACGCCCGCGGTGATGTGCATGGCCGACACGAGCGCCATGCCCTCGGCGACGCCGGCCTCGTCCACGGCCTGCTGAACGTCCTCGGTGATGCGCACGAACGTGCGCCGCTCCTCGGTGGTGAAGGTCTTGTAGACGGTGTGGCTCTTCATACTCCTCCTCGATGGAGCTGGGACTGAGGGACAGGATCTGCATCGTGACGGGAGCGAGCCGCGGCATCGGCCTCGCCACCGCGGAGCTGCTCGAGGCCGAGGGCGCGCGCGTGCTGCGCGTCTCGCGCAGCGAGGGCGTCGACGTCACGGCGCCCGACGCTGGCGAGCGGGTGCTGGCGCTATGCGACGGCGCGCCGTGGGCGCTCGTGAACAACGCGGGCACGAGCCAGGCGCGCGGGATGGACATCGCCGACGCGGACTGGCAGGAGCAGTGGGAGCTCCACGTCATGGGGCCGATGCGGCTCATGCGCGCGATCGCGCCGGTGATGGCGGAGGCGGGCGGCGGGCGGATCGTGAACGTGGCGTCCTCGTCCGGCAAGCGCCCGTCGGGCCGGCTCGACGCCGCCTACTCGGTGACCAAGGCCGCGCAGCTGTCGCTGTCGCGCGTGTACGCCGACGCCTGGGCGGGCAGGGGCGTGCTCGTGAACGCCGTCGCGCCGGGGCCGGTGGAGTCCGCGCTCTGGACGGGCGAGGGCGGGTTGGCCGACCAGCTCGCGGCTCGCCACGGCAAGACCCGCGAGGAGATCCTGACCGCCACGCGCGCGGGGCCGCCGCTGGGGCGGATGGGCACGGACGAGGAGATCGCCGCGGTGGTGGCCTTCCTCTGCAGCGAGGCCGCGTCGAACGTGGCGGGTGCCGCGTGGTCGGTGGACGGCGGGTCGGTCCCGGTGATCTTGTAGCGCCGCGGGTCATCCTGACCCGCGGTACCGATGGGACTTTCGCGCTCAAGCCGCACGCTCCCCTTCTCGATACGTTCACATGGCCGACCGGAGCGGGCCCTACGGTGCCGCCATGGGCCAAGGGCGAGGCTCCCCGGCGATCCGGGCCGCGCCGCCGCGCGTGCGCAGCTTCCGCCACCCGCTCCGGGGGCGCGCCGCCACCACCGTGCACGTGGCCGAGTATCCGCAGGCGGACTGGTCGGCGCGCGTCGTGGCGCTGGACCCGCCGCAGCAGCTCGCCGCGTGGTGCGCGCGGGCGGGAGAGGCGGAGGCCATCGTGGGCGGCTTCTTCGTGCGGCCGCGGGGCACACCCCTGGGCGAGCTGTGGATCGCGGGCGAGCGGACGGCGTCGGAGCCGTTCGCGCCGCCCCGGGGGCCGCGCCGCTCGTGCGTCCTCATCGACGAGCGCGGGGTGCGCGTCGCGCCGCGCCCCGAGCTCCCGCGCCGGCCCCGCGGCGATCTCCTCCAGGCCGGGCCGCTGCTGGTGGCCGACGGCGCCACGGTGGTCGGGCGCGATCCCGAGGGCTTCTCGTCCGGCGCCGGCCAGTTCGACTCCGACATCACGCGCGGGCGCTACCCGCGCGCCGCCCTGGGCGTGCGCGACGGCGCCGTGATCGCGCTGGCCTGCGACGGCCGCTCGGACGCCGACGCCGGCCTCACCCTCGCCGAGCTCGCCTCGCTCATGCTGCGCCTGGGCGCCGACGCCGCCGTCAACCTCGACGGCGGCGGCTCCACCTCACTCGTGTCGGGCGGCGAGCTGGTGAACACCCCCCGCGAGGAGCACGGCATCGAGCTGGTGGCGGGCCGGCCGGTGTCCACGGCCATCGTGTTCACCGGCCGGCCCTGAGCCCATGCGGCTCGCTCCGCCCTGTTAGGGGGTCGGCGTGGCCTGCTCGCAGGCGTCGAGGGCCTGATCGCGCGCGGCGCCCTCGGGCACCGTCTCCTCGACGATCTTGATGCACACGTCCTTGCTGGCCTGGGCAACGGCGTCCGCGTCGCCCGTCGCTGCCTCCTCGCAGATCTCCTCGAGGTCGGCAATCACGTCGGCGGAGAGCTGCGGCGCCGCACCGACGCTCTGCTTGCAGGACTCGACGGCCTGCTCGACGGCGGCGTCCACGTCGCCGCCCGCGGCACCGGCGTCGTCGGCCGGCGCCTCCGATTCGGCGTCCGCGTCGCCGCCGCCGTCCTCCGACTGCGCCGCGGGCGGAGAGTCGTCCGCGTTGCCCTCGTCGTCATCGTCGTCGCCACAGCCCGCGGCCAGCAGGCCGCACGCGAGCAACGCGACGACGAGGAGGTGGAATCGTTTGAAGAGACTCAAGGATGGCTCCTGTCTCGATCGGGTACAGGGCGACCGTATGCGCGCGTGTGACCGAGCGCAGTCCCGGAACAGTCTCAACTCGGTCTCAATCGTCTCGCGGTCTGTAGGCTCGGAGCGGTGAACGACGCCTGCATGCGGCGCGGCCGCGCGGTCATGGGGCTGATGTTCTTCCCGCGCGGAGGCTCCGCGCAGGTGGCCCGCTACCTCGGCCGCGCCCTCACCGACCTCGGCTGGGACCTCACGCTGGCCACCGGCTCGCTCGGCGCCGCCGGCGGCAACGCTCACGCCGAGACCTTCTTCGCCGGCATGGACGTGCGCGCCCTCGACTACACGGCGTCCGCGGCGGCGCCCGACCCGCTCGCGGCCGATCCGCCGTTCCACCCCTCCTACGAGGATCGTCCCGGCGCTCCGGACCGGATCTTCGCCCGCGTGGACGACGACGCCTACGAGCGCCTGGTGGAAACGTGGACGCGCGTGCTGGCCGGCGCCGGCGCCGGCTCCGCCGAGGTCCTCCACCTCCACCACCTGACCCCGCTGCACGAGGCCGCCGCGCGCGCCTTCCCCGGCGTTCCCGTGATCGGCCACCTCCACGGCACGGAGCTGCTCATGCTGGGCGAGATCGAGCGCGGCGCCCCGGCGGGCTGGGAGCACGCCGAGGCGTGGGCGGAGCGCATGCGCGGCTGGGCGCGTCGCTGCGAGCGCCTGCTCGTGCTCTCCCCGGACGCCATCCGGCGCGTGCCGCCGCTGCTGGGGGTCGACGAGGATCGCGTGGTGTGGGCGCCCAACGGCTTCGACCCCCGCCTCTTCACGCGCCGGCCCGTCCGCGGCCACGAGCGGCTGGCCCTGTGGCGGCGCTGGCTCTGCGAGGACGGCCAGGGCTGGGACGAGTCGGGCGAGCCGGGCAGCGTTCGCTATGGCGAGCACGAGCTGGAGGCGTTCGCCGGGATGGGCCCGGTGCTGCTGTATGTGGGCCGGTACACGGAGGTCAAGCGCATCCCGCTGCTCATCCGCGCCTACGCCCGCGCCCGCGAGCGCTTCGACGTGCGCGCGCCGCTCGTCCTGCTCGGCGGACACCCGGGGGAGTGGGAGCGGGAGCACCCGCTGGCGGTCGTGCGCGAGCTCGGCGTGCCCGATGTCTTCCTCGCCGGCTGGCGCGGGCACGAGGACCTCGCGGACGGCCTGAACGCAGCCGACGTGGTGGTGCTCCCGTCCGTGCGCGAGCAGTTCGGCCAGGTGCTCGTGGAGGCCATGGCCTGCGGCCTGCCCGTGATCGCCGCGGACGCCCACGGGCCGGCGGAGATCGTGGACCACGGGCGCACGGGCTGGCTGGTGGAGCCCGACGACGAGGAGGAGCTGGCGGCCGCCCTCGTGGACGCGGTGAACGACGGCGGCAAGCGGGCCCGCAAGGGGGCCGTGGCGTACGAGGAGAGCCGCGGGCGCTACTCCTGGCCGGCGCTGGCCGAGGGCGTGTCCGCCGTGTACGAGGACGTGATCGGCTCCGGCGCGACCCCTACTCTCGCTCCTGGTGAGCGAGATCTCGTACAGCGTCCGCAGGTCTGACCGCGCCCGGCGCGCCCGCATCGTCGTGGATCCGACCGGGGTGGAGGTCGTCGTGCCCAAGCGCATGGCGCTGCGCCACGTGGCCCCGTTCGTGGCGGAGAAACGGCCCTGGATCGAGCGCACGCTGCGCCGCTACCGCGACGCCGAGGCTGCCGGGCCGCGCGTCCGGCTCGAGGACGGGGGGGAGGTCCCGTACCTCGGCGAGCAGCTCGGGCTCGAGGTGCGCGTGGAGCCCGCGCGGGTGCGCCCGCACGTGGCCCGGCACGGCGATCGGCTGCACGTGCTGCTGCCCGCGGGCGCGGACCTGCGCGAGGCCCTCGAACGCTGGTATCGCCGCCGCGCCCGCGTGGAGGTGGCGGCCCGCCTCGACGCCGCCTGTGAAAGCGCGGGCAGCTCCTACACGGCCCTCACCATCCGCGGCCAGCGCACCCGCTGGGCCAGCTGCTCCTCGAGCGGCGCGATGAGCTTCAACTGGCGCCTGCTGCTGGCCCCGCACGAGATCCTCGACTACGTCGTCGAGCACGAGGCGGCCCACCTCGAGCTGCTCGACCACTCGCCTCGCTTCTGGGCGCTGCTCGAATCCCGCTGTCCGGCCTACCGCGAGCACGAGCGCTGGCTGCGCCTCCACGGCCCGGGCCTGCGGCTCTGAGGAGACCATGGTCGTCCGCGGGCCCCGCCTCAGCCTCCGCTACGCCACCGCCGCCGACGCCCCGGCGCTGTTCGAGCTGGGCTCGGACCCCGAGGTCACGCGCTTCTTCTCGTGGGGCCCCTACCGCGAGTGCTCGGAGCCCATCGCCTACATCGAGTCGCTGGCAGGCCGGCGCGAGGCGGGCGAGCGGCTCGAGTTCCTCATCACCGGCGCGGGCGACGTTCCGATCGGCGTCACGGGTCTCAGTGACCACAGCGCGCGTGACCGCCGCGCCACCGTCGGCACCTGGCTGGGACGCGCCCATTGGGGCACCGGCGCCAACCGCGAGTCCAAGGCGCTCATCCTCTCGCTCGCCTTCTGCACGCTCGGGCTGGAGCGCGTCACCGCGCTCGCGAGCCCGGACAACCCGCGCTCGCTGGCCGCTCTGGAAAAGCTCGGGTTCGTGCAGGAGGGCGTGCTGAGGGGCTGGCACCGCCACCACGGCGAGCCGCGCGACGTGGCCATCCTCGGCCTCCTGCGGGCCGGCTACGAGGCAGGGCCGATGGCCGGCGAGCGCGTCGTGATCGAGGGCGAGCCGCCCGAGCCGTGGCGCTACTCCCAGCGGAAGTAGCGCACCGCCAGGAACACGCCGGCCGCCGCCCAGGCGCCCACCACGGCGAGCGCCGTGAGGTGGTCGGTCACGCCCGCGCCGTCCACGATCGCCCCCGCCAGGCCGTCGATGACGTGCTTGAGCGGCAGCACCTCGGCGATGGTGAGCAGCACCGTGGGGAGGTCGTCGGCGGAGTAGAAGACGCCCGAGATGAAGATCAGCGGGAGGAACACCGCGTTCGTGTAGGCCGGGGCGGAGTCGAAGTTCGGGATGGCGTGCGAGAGCGCGATCCCCAGCGCGCCGAAGCAGACGACGCCCAGCGCGCCGAAGACCGCGAGCGACGCCCAGTCGCGCGGCCAGGCCGCGTCGTAGAGGAAGTGCCCGATGAGGATCACGAGCAGGATCTGCAGCACGGCGTTGACGACCGAGTTGAGCAGCAGCCCGCCGAAGTAGGCACCCGGTGGCAGGGGCGTGCCCCGCACCCGCTTGAGCACGCCGCCCTCGCGCAGGAAGGTGATGTTGAAGGCCAGCGCGGTGAACGTCGTGGCCATGATGGCCATGCCGGCGATCCCGGGGACGAGCACCTCGAGCTGCTCGTTGCCGCTGCCGTACGCGGACGCGATCAGCACCAGGAACAGCAGCGGCAGCAGGAAGTTGAAGAACGCCGCGCTCGGGTTGCGCCAGAACAGCCGCCGCTCGAAGCGGAACTGCCGCCAGAGGAGGGCCGCGGTGCTCACTCGGTCAGCTCCAGGTAGACGTCCTCGAGCGTCGGCCGCGTGACCGTGAGCCCCTCCAGCCGCTCCCCGCGAGCGACGGCGTCGGACGTGAGCCGGTGGAGGAGGTCGGTCGGGTCGTCGGTCTCGTGCTCCACGCGGCGGCCGTCCACGTCGTAGGCCACGGTGTAGCGCGAGCCGCCCCCGTGCAGGTCGCCCGGCGGACCCTCGGCCACGATCCGGCCGTCCTTGACGATCGCCACCCTGTCCGAGAGGGCGTTGGCCTCCTCGAGGTAGTGAGTGGTGAGCAGGACCGTCTTGCCGAGGTCTCGCAGCGCGCGCACCGCGCCCCACGCGGTGCGCCGCGCCGCGGGGTCGAAGCCGGTGGTGGGCTCGTCCAGGAACACCAGCTCGGGGTCGCCCACCAGCGCCAGCGCCAGGTCGAGCCTGCGCCGCTGGCCGCCGGACAGCTCCCGCACGCGCGCGTCGCGCTTCTCGGAGAGCCCGACGAGCTCGATGGTCTCACCCGGGTCGCGAGGCTTCGGGTACGCCGCGGCGAAGTGCTCCACCGCCTCCCTCACGGTCACGCGCTCGTAGAAGCCACCGCTCTGCAGCACGATCCCCACGCGCTGCTGCAGCTCGGGGTTGCGCCTGCCCGGATCGTGGCCGAGCACGGCCACGTTTCCGGAGCTGCGCTTGCGAAAGCCCTCGAGGATCTCCACGGTCGTGGTCTTCCCCGCGCCGTTGGGGCCGAGCAGGCCGAACACCTCGCCCCGCTGCACCGAGAACGAGATCCCGCGCACGGCCTCCAGCTCGCCGTAGCTCTTGTGGAGGTCGTGGACGTCGATGGCCAGATCGGTCACGCCGGAGAGTGTGCCAAGCTGCGGCCGTGAGCCCCTCGCCCCGGGAGACGGCCGAGGCCGCGCAGATCCACGCGCCCACCCGGGGCAACCGCCGGCTCGAGCGCCTGATCGACGCCGTGAATGCCGATAAGCAGGTCAAGGCGTGGTGGCATCTGCAGAACGTGCAGGCCGCGCGGTTGGGCATGTCCGACCATGGCTGGGTGCACGTGCAGATCGTGCTCAACATCGCGTTGCGCCTGATGCGCCTGCTCACCAAGCGCGGCATCGAGCCGGCCATGGTCAGCGACCACGAGATGACCGTGGCCGACGCCGAGGTGGTGATCGCGGCCGGCTGCCTGTTCCACGACACCGGGATGTCGATCCACCGCACCGACCACGAGGCCTACAGCCTCTTCCTCGCCGCCGACAAGCTCGGCGGCCTGCTCGAGGGCATCTACGAGGAGCCCGAGCGCTCCGTGGTCTGCGCCGAGGCCCTGCACGCGATCATCGGCCATCGCCGGCGCGGCAACCCCATCACGGTCGAGGCGGGTGTGGTGCGCGTGGCGGACGCCCTCGACATGGCCGAGGGTCGCTCGCGCGTCCCCTTCGAGCAGGGCCGGCCCAACATCCACTCGCTCTCCGCGGTCGCCATCGACGAGGTGAAGATCGACGCGGGGGAGGAGAAGGCCGTGCGCATCGAGATCGACATGAACAACTCGTCGGGCCTGTTCCAGGTCGACGAGCTGCTGGCCACCAAGCTGCGCGGGTCGGGGCTCGAGGACCATGTCGAGGTGGTCGCGAGCATCGCCGCCGAGCACGAGAAGCGCCTCGTGCCGGTGTTCAGGATCTAGTGCAGCCTCAGGTGGGCAGCGACGAGCCGGCGAAGAAGAAGAACCAGATCTCGAAGGCGAGCACGCCCCCGACCACCGAGCCCACCATGATCTTCTCGAGGCTGGTGAGCCCGTGCTCCTTGGCGATCTCCTGGGGGCGCTCCCCACGCATGCTGCGCAGCCACGGGGCCGCCTGGCGCGCCCCCTGCGGGCGGCCGGTGAGCCGGTCGTAGTACGCCCCTGTCGCCGAGAGGGCGATGGCCAGCACAGCCACGACCACGGCGAGCACGACGACCACCGTGAACACCGCGAGCATGCTCAGCTGCCCCTGGGCCTCCTGAACCTTGGAGCCCACCCAGACTGCGAACACGGGGGCCCCCGTCCAGATGTTCACCCCCAGCACCGTCATGAGCGCGGCGAGCGCGAAGCGCCGCGGCCGGAAGCCCCCGGGCGCCGGCCCCGCCGCCATCACGCCCCCGCCCCGGCGCCGCCGCGGCCCTCTCCCTCGGCGAAGCGCTGCGCGCCCTTCCACGTCACCTCCAGCAGCGGCATGCCGTTGCGCGCCTCCAGAGCGAGGCCCTCCTCGAAGGTCAGGCCGATCCCCTCGAGGGCGGCGCGGCGGTCGGCCAGCATGGTCTCCTGCGGGAAGCGCGCCAGGGCCTCGGCGATCTCGAGCGCCCGCGTCAGGTGCTCGCCGGCGCCGACCACCTGCGTGAGCAGGCCCATGGCCAGGGCCTCCTCGGCGGGAACGAGCCGGCCGGTGAGGATCAGGTCCAGCGCCCGCCCGAGCCCGACGATGCGCGGCAGCCGCTGCGTGCCGCCGTCGATCAGCGGCACGCCGAAGCGGCGTTCGGTGAACCCCAGAGTGGAGCCCTCGGCGGCGATGCGCAGGTCGCACCACAGCGCCAGCTCCATCCCGCCGGCCAGGCACCAGCCGCCGATGGCCGCGATCGTGGGCTTGGACGGCACACGCCGCGTGAAGCCCAGCGGGCCCTCGGGGGTGTCGAGGCGCGGCCCGAGCGACTCGATCGCCTTGAGGTCGGCGCCGGCGCAGAAGGCCACTCCGCCGGCGCCGGTGAGGATCAGCACGCGCGCGTCGTCGTCGGCCTCGAAGCGCTCGTAGCCGTCCTTCAGCAGGTCGGCGGTGGGGCCGTCCACCGCGTTGCGGCGCTCCTGGCGGTCGATCGTGAGGACGGCGGCCGCTCCCTGCCGCTCGTAGGTCACGCCCATCGCGGCGAATCCTCCCAGAAAGACGCGAGGCTCCGGGCGGGGAGCACCGGAGCCGCGCGAGAACGAGGAGGGAATCGCTCGTCGCCCGGAACTCTCACAGCGGGCGCCCGGCGGGATGTGAAAAGGCTGAGAAGCCCTACCAGCCGGTGCGCTGGCGCAAGGCGTGCGCCTTCTGCTCATCCTTGCGCTTCTCGAGCCGGCCCTGGACCAGCGAGCCCACGACCACGACGGCCACGAAGAAGAGCAGCACGCCGAGGGAGAAGAAGGTGACGACCCGGTCGTCGGTCTCGCCGAGGAAGCCCTCGCCGTTGTCGCCCGCCGAGGCGGGAGCGGCGAGCACGAGCGTGAAGATGAGCGAGAGCGCGACGGTGCGCATGGCCGCCGGGACGTTAGCATCGCTCTCCCGTGGCCGACGCTCCGCTCCACTGCATCGTCGAGATCCCCAAGGGGAGCCGCAACAAGTACGAGTACGACCACGAGACGCACTCGATCAAGCTCGACCGCTTCCTGTTCTCCTCCGTCGTCTATCCCACCGACTACGGCTTCTTCCCGGACACCCTGAGCCTCGACGGCGACCCGCTCGACGCCATGGTCTGCGTGTCCGAGCCGACGTTCCCCGGCTGCCTGATCGAGGTGAAGGCGATCGCGCTGTTCCGGATGGAGGACGAGAAGGGGGTCGACGACAAGGTGCTCTGCGTGCCCTGCCAGGACCCGACCTGGAACAGGCTGGAGCGGCTCGACGACCTCGGGGACCAGCTCCGCGACGAGATCGCCCACTTCTTCTCCATCTACAAGGACCTGGAGCAGAAGAAGGTCAAGGTGGACGGCTGGTACCCCAAGGAGGACGCGCTCGCGGAGATCGACGCGTCGCGCGCCCGCTTCTCCCAGAACGACCACTAGGGTTCCGCGGCCATGTCAGCGATCGAGGCCATCGTCCTCGGGCTCGTGCAGGGACTCACCGAGTTCCTGCCGATCTCGAGCACCGGCCACCTGCGCATCGTCCCCGCCTTCCTCGGCTGGGAGGACCCGGGGGCCGCGTTCACCGCCGTCACCCAGCTCGGGACGATGGCGGCGGTCCTGCTGTACTTCCGGCAGGATCTCTGGAACATCACCCGGACGTGGACTCGCAGCCTGCGCGAGCCGGCGCTGCGGGGCGAGCACGACGCCCGGATGGGCTGGTACATCCTGCTCGGCACCATCCCGATCGGGATCTTCGGGCTCGCGTTCAAGGACCAGATCGAGGACGGCGCGCGTGACCTGTACGTGATCGGCACTGCGCTGATCGTGCTCGGGCTGATCCTGCTGCTGGCGGAGAAGGTGGGAAAGCGCGACCGCGACGTCGAGTCGCTCTCGCTGCGTGACGCGATGGGCATCGGCTTTGCGCAGGCGCTCGCGCTGATCCCGGGCGTGTCGCGCTCCGGCGCCACCATCACGGCGGGCCTCTTCATCGGCCTCGACCGCGCCGCCGCGGCGCGCTTCTCGTTCCTGCTGTCGATCCCCGCGGTCGTGCTCAGCGGGCTGTTCGAGCTGCCCACGGCGCTCGAGGGGGGCTCCACGGGCGCGCTGGGGCTCGTCGTCGCCACGTTCCTCGCGTTCGTGTCCGGCTATGCCTCGATCGCGTTCCTGCTGCGCTTCCTCGTCTCGCACTCGACCGGCGTGTTCGTGGCCTACCGGGTGGCCCTCGGCGCGCTGGTGCTCGCACTCGCGGGCGCGGGCGCGATCGCCTGACGGTTTCGCGCGCGGGCTACGCTTCCGCCGTGGTCTTCGCGCGCAACTTCGCGGTCGTCGCCCTCGTGGCGCTGGTGCTCGTGCTCATCCCGGGCGGCGGGACCGGTCTCGACGTGGCGCTCACGTTCCTCTCGCTCGCGTTCTTCACCGCCATCGCCCTGGTCGGCGTGCGGATGTACCGCCAGTTCGGCTTCCAGCTCGACGCCCTCACCGAGCGCCAGCGGCTGGTGCTCTATGGATCGGTGGGTCTCGCCTTCCTCACCTTCACCGCCACGGAGCGGCTGTTCGACGTGGGCGGGGCCGGCGTGCTGGCCTGGCTCGCGCTGCTCGGCGCGTGCTCGTTCGGCGTCTTCTGGGTCTTCACCCAGGCGCGCCAGTACTGAGCGGCCCCAGAGGCTTCGCCCTGCGGCGTCCTCGGTCGCTCGCGTGCGTTCGCACGCGTCGCTCCCTGCGTCCTTGCATGGCTCGCCTCTCGCCCTGCGGCGTCCTCGGTCGCTCGCGTGCGTTCGCACGCGTCGCTCCCTGCGTCCTTGCATGGCTCGCCTCTCGCGCCGCTCCGCTCTGTGCGTGCGGTCTTCCGTGTGACGTACTTGTGACGCCTGCGACAGAACTCGTAACGCGCGCGTCCCCACCCGGCGCGTGGCTCCCGCGAGGCTCGCGGCATGTTCTCCATTCGCCGCGATGGCGGGCAGGCGTCGGTCGAGATGGTGGGCGTGCTGCCGGCCGTCATCCTCGCCGCCGCGGTGGCCTGGCAGCTCGCGCTCGCCGGGCACGCGGCTTGGGCGTGCGCGAATGCCGCCCGCGTGGCCGCCCGCGCGCAGCTCGTCGGTGAGGACGCGCGGGCGGCTGCGCGCAGCGCGCTGCCACGGCACCTCGAGCACGGGCTGCGTGTCCAGACCCCGGGCGGGGGCGACGCCGGCGCGGTGCGCGTCACCGTGCGCGTGCCGCTGCTGCTTCCGGGCGTGCGCAGCCCGGTGTCGGTGGGCGCGGCGGCGTCGCTGGGGGAGGGGTCGTGATGCGGGCGCCGCACGCCGGTCGCGAGCGCGGCCAGGCCGCCTTGGAACTGCTCGGCGGCCTGCCGCTGATGATCGCGTTCGGCCTCGTCGCATTCCAGCTGCTCGCCGTCGGCTACGCGTCGGTGCTCGCCGGGACGGCCGCCGAGGCGGGCGCCCTGGCGCTGGCCGGTGGGGCGGACGCCGGGGTGGCGGCACGCGACGCGGTGCCCGGCTGGTCCCGCGCCCGGATGGCGGTTGGCGTGAGCCGTGGCGAGGTCCGCATCAGCATTCGCCCGCTGTCGCCCATCCGGGCCCTGTCGCGGCGCTTCGAGGTGCGCGCCGAGGCCGCGGTGGAGGCGCCGTGAGCGCCGCCCGGTCCGCTCTGTCCCGCGCGCAGTCCTGGCTCATCGAGCCGCCGGGCCCACTCGAGGCGCTCGCGCCCGCGGCCACGGCGCCGCGGCCGCTCGTGGCGGTCTGCGGCATCGCGGGCGGCTGCGGCGCCACGGCGATCGCCCGCGCGCTGGCCGCCGAGCTCGCGGCGCGTGACCCGCTGCGCTCCGCGGTGGTGGCCGGCCCCGACGGCCGCGGCGCCCTCCCGCTCGCAACGCCCGCGGCCGCACGCCTCGCGCGGCTGGTGGCGGACCGGGTGGGGGTCGAAGCGCGGCCCAGCGGCCGCCTGTGCCTCGCGACCGGAGGGGATCCGCTGGCGCTCGGGCGCGCGTTGCGCGGCGAAGCCAGCCTGGTGCTCGACGTCGCGGCGCGCCACCGAGCCTCCGCGGCAGCGTCGCTGGCCGACCACGTGGTCGTGGTCGCCGTGCCGGGCACGGAACCGGCGCTCGCCGAGATCGTGGCCGCGTCGCTGGCGCGGACAGGTCCGCGCCCGCTGATCGTGTTGAACCGGGCCGCCGCGGCGGCCGATCCTTCAACCCCGGCCGCCGAGCGGCTCCGGGCGAAGCCTGTCCCGGCGTGGGCCGGCCGCGCCGACGTCGTGGTGCCGAGCTCGGCGGCGGCAGCGCGGCTCGCGCTCGGCTGCCGCGGCGCTGGCGGGGCCTTCGGGTCGGCGGTCGCCGCGCTCGCGGATCGCTGCGCACAGCCGTGAGCCCGCGTCTGCGTGCGGAGTCGGGACAGTCGCTCGTGCTGCTGCTCGGCGCGATGGCCGTGCTCATCACGGGAACGCTCACCCTCGGTGCCTTCGGCCAGGCGCTGGGTGCCAAGGGACGGCACCAGCGCGCGGCCGACCTGGCCGCCGTGTCCGCGGCCCGGGCCATGCGCGAGGTGTACCCGCGGCTGTTCGAGCCGGCCTTCCTGCGTCCCGGCGTGCCCAACCCCCGGCATCTCGGCCGGCATGCCTACCTCGGCATCGCGCGCACCGCGGCCGTGCGCGCCGCACGCCGCAACGGAGTGGCGCTGCGGCCCGGAGGCGTCAGCTTCCCGGAGCGGCGATCGTTCGCGCCGGTGCGCGTGCGGGTCGTGGTGGCGGGGCGGGCGCGCGTCCGGGTGCCGGGCGACGCCCCGCGGCGGCGCCGCGCGTTGCGGGTGCGGGCCCGCGCCGAAGCGCAGCTCGTGCCGCCCTCGGGCGGCCTCGGCATGCCGGGGCTCGCCACCGGCGGCGGCTATTCCGGACCGCTCGCGTTTCGCCAGGGCAAGCCCATGCGCCCGGACGTGGCGCTCGCGTTCGACCGGCTGGCCGCCGCCGCCCGG
Organism: Thermoleophilaceae bacterium; assembly: GCA_040901445.1. Classification (GTDB taxonomy): domain Bacteria; phylum Actinomycetota; class Thermoleophilia; order Solirubrobacterales; family Thermoleophilaceae; genus JBBDYQ01. The sequence goes on from JBBDYQ010000009.1 coordinate 165,405, forward strand.
CGGGAGGCCGGGATCTCGCTCATCGTGGTCAGCGGCTACCGCTCGGACGCCGAGCAGGCCGAGCTGTTCCGGCGGCGTCCCGACCCGAAGTGGGTCGCGCCGCCGGGGCAGAGCCTCCACCGCCTCGGCACGGAGCTCGACCTCGGGCCGGACGCGGCGCACGGCTGGCTCGCCCGCAACGCCGGCCGGTTCGGGTTCGTCAAGCGCTACTCGTGGGAGCCGTGGCACTTCGGCTTCACGAGGAGCCCCGGCTCGACTTCGGTCGGCTTCGGGCGCCGGTCCGGCGACGGCCGCAGCGCGGTTCCCGACTTCGTCCCCGCGCGCTTCCGCGAAGCGATCGCCCGTGCGGCGCAGCGCTGGAACGTCGGGGCGGCGCTGCTGTCGGCGCAGATCTACGCGGAGTCCAACTTCAACCCGTTCGCCCGCTCGCCCGCGGGCGCGGAGGGCATCGCCCAGTTCATGCCGGGAACCGCACGCCAGTACGGCCTGCGCAACCCGTTCGACGCGGCGGCGGCCATCGATGCCCAGGCCCACCTCATGCGCGACCTGCTGCGGCGCTTCGGCTCCGTGCCGCTCGCGCTGGCCGCCTACAACGCGGGGCCCGGCGCGGTGGCCCGCTGCGGCTGCATTCCGCCCTATCCGGAGACGCGCGCCTACGTGACGAGAATCCTGGGGCTGCTGTCCGGAGCTGGGGAGATCGGAGCGGGCCCGCTCAGCGACGGGCTCGACGTGAGGCTCGTCGAGTAGTGGGCCATCGGGTGGAGCGCTGGCCCAGGGGTGGGCCGCCCCCCGGCCCGGCGGCCGGGTAGGCTCCGACGCCAATGGCGCTCGTCACCGCCAACGGCATCGAGGAGCTGCAGGGCCTCGTCGGGCAGGAGATCGGCCCGGGAGAGTGGCGCACGGTCAGCCAGGACGACATCGACACGTTCGCGCGGCTGTCCGGCGACGACCAGTGGATCCACGTCGATGTGGAGCGCGCCAAGGCGGAGAGCCCGTTCGGCACCACGGTCGCGCACGGCAACCTCACCCTCTCGATGATCGACGGCTTCCGGCTCGAGCTCATCCAGACGACCGGTGTCAAGCTCGGCGTGAACTACGGCTGGAACAAGGTGCGCTTTCCCGCCCCGGTGCCGGCCGGGGCCCGGGTGAGGGCCGCGGCGGAGATCGTGTCGGTGGACGACGTCGGCGGTGGCTGGTGGCAGGTGGCGACGAAGTTCAGCATCGAGGTCGAGGGCTCCGAGAAGCCCGCCTGCGTTGCCGAATCCGTCGGCCGCGCCCTGGCCTGAGGCGCGATTGCCGTCGCATTGCGGCGTCCTCGGCCACGCTTGCGTGCGGAGCACGCGGCGCGGGCCTGCGTCCTAGCACTCTCGGCTCTCGCGCCTCAGCACGCTGCCGCAACTTGCGTAACCGCTGTTATTCCGATAACGTCGATTATCGGAATGGTGGAACGGCCCCCGACCCGCGAGGAGCGCCAGGCGCAGACCCGCGCGCTGCTGGTGCAGGCCGCCGCCCGTCTCTTCGCCCGCGAGGGCTACCACCGCGCGACGCTCGCGGGCGTGGCCCGTGAGGCCGGCTTCTCCACCGGAGCGGTGTACTCGAACTTCGCGGGCAAGGACGACCTCTTCCTCGCCGTCTACGAGATGTTCATCGCGGGGAGCGCGCGAGAGGTCGACCTGGCCTCGGCGGAGGAGGCCGCGGCGCACGAGCAGGCGCGCCACGCCGCCGACCAGTGGATGGATCGCCTCGCCCGCCACCCGGAGGGCTTCCTCCTGTTCGTGGAGCTCTGGCTGCAGGCACTGCGCGACCCGGCCCGGCGCGCCGACTTCGGCCTGCGCTTCGCGGTCATGCGCGACGCGGTCACGCGCATCGTGGAGCACCTCGCGGACCGGCACGATCTCGACCTGCCGATGCCCGCCGGCCGCCTCGCCGTCGGCCTGCGCGCGTTCGCCAACGGAATGGCGCTCGAGAAGCTGGCCGACCCGGATGGCGTGCCGGACGAGATCTATGGCGAGATCGTGGCGCTGCTGTTCAGGAGCTTCGAGAGCACACCCGGCAACGGCGACCGCAGCGCGACGACGGAGGCGTGATGAGGCTGGGAATGACGATTGCGATCGCAGCGCTGGCGCTGGTCGTCCCGGCCTCCGCGGCCGCGGAGGCGCCCCGTCAGACGTTCACCGCCACCTTCACCACCCCGGAGCCCGGCGCGTCCGCCGGGCTGACGCTGGAGATCGACTACGTCAATCCCGCCGATCCGGAGGCCAAGCCGCCGGCGGTGGCGGAGGTCGTGATCCAGGCCCCGCAGGGTGCGGCGGTGGACACGTCGGTTCCCCCTCGCTGTGACGTGCCAGACCCGTTGGTGATGCTCTTGGGCGCGGGCGCGTGCCCGGAGGGCAGCGTGGTGGGCCGGGGCGACCTCGTGCTGGACACCGGACTGATCCTCTCGGAGAACGACATCACGCTCATCAACGCCACCGACAAGCTCATCTTCGTCACGCGGCCCAAGGGGGTCCCGATCCCGGGTGGGCTCGTGACCCCCACGTCGGTCGAGAACGGCACCTTCCGCACGGCGGTGCCGCCCATCCCCGGCCTGCCCCCGCCCGACATCTTCACGGCGCTCGACCACGTGCGGCTCGAGCTCGACGAGCGCACGACGGCCGCCGGCAGCTACATCACGACCCCGCCCGGCTGCCCGGCGGAGGGCGCCTGGACCACGGTCGCGACGTTCACCTACCGCGACGGCGTGACCCAGTCGGCGGCCGCCACCTCGCCCTGCCAGCCGGCCGCCCTGCCCTAGAGACCGACCTCGTCGAGCACGACCTCGACGCCGCTCTGGTGCCCGCGGCAGTCGCCGGGCGGGTCGGAGAACGGGGCCACGAACGACCAGCGCGTGCGCGGCCCGTCGTCGCCCGGGCACTCCGAGCGGTAGACCACGAGCAGCGGGATGGCCGCCACGGCCACGATCAGCGCGAGGAGCAGGAGCGTCCGCACGATGGCGCCGCCCGCCACACCGCGCCCACGGCGCCGCCGGGGCGCGCGCGCCTCCCGCCGCCGCCGGCGCCGGTACGCCCGCTCACGGCGGCCCGCCGCGGCCCGGCTGCGCGCGAGCCGCACGCGCCGTCGCAGCGATGAGCCCGCGCGTGCCATGCCCCACCTATAGCGCGACCGCACCGGGTCCCGCGCCACCGGTTCGTATCCTCGATCAGAGAGCGATGACGCCGACGAAGACCGCCCGCCATGATAGCGACGAGCGCCTCAAGCAGCAGCGCCGCTCGCTGCCCGACGCGCCCGGCGTGTACCTCTTCCGTGACGCCAAGCGCCGCGTGATCTACGTGGGCAAGGCCAAGTCCATCCGCAAGCGGGTGGCCTCGCACTTCTCGAAGCCGGCGGGCAACCGCGGCTCGGCGGACATGGTCGCGGCGGTCGAGCACATCGAGCTGGTAGCCACGCAGACCGAGGCGGAGGCGCTGCTGGCCGAGCAGAACTTCATCAAGCGCCACCGGCCGCGCTTCAACGTGCGCCTGCGCGACGACAAGTCCTACCCCTACATCGCCATCAGCCTGGACGAGGACTTCCCGCGCGTCTACTTCACGCGCGAGAAGCACCGTCGCAACCGCGCATACTTCGGTCCCTTCAGCAGCGCCAAGCGCACGCGCGAGTCGCTCGAACTGCTCGGCAAGGTGTTCCAGTACCGCACCTGCGACGGCCCCGAGCCGGGCCGCGCCTCCGGCAGCCCCTGTCTCGACTACTTCATCGAGCGCTGCCAGGCGCCGTGCGTGGGTTATGTGAGCAGGGAGGAGTACCGCGAGAACATCGAGCGGATCGTGGCTTTCCTCTCCGGGCGCTACCGGCAGATCGAGCGCGACCTCGAGAGCGAGATGAAGGAGGCGGCGGCCGCGCAGGAGTTCGAGCGCGCCGCGCGCATGCGCAACAAGCTGCGCGCCGTGCGCAGCCTGCTGGAGCGCCAGCGGATCAGCAACGAGTCGGTGGGCACGCTCGACGCCATCGCCGTGGCCGCCGAGGGCACGGACGCCAACGCCCAGGTGTTCCAGGTGCGCGACGGCGTGCTGGCCGACCGCCAGAGCTTCTACCTCGAGAACGAGGCGGGCAGGGACGAGGGGGAGGTGGCGGAGGAGTTCGTGCTCCAGTACTACGCCACGAGTCCCGCCATCCCGCCGCAGGTGATCGTGCCGCGCGACGTGGAGGGGGCGGCCGTGCTCGCCGAGGCGCTCGCCGACCGCCGCGGCGGGCCCGTGGAGGTGCGTCATGCCGAGCGCGGGGACAAGCGCCGCATCTGGGAGCTGGCCGATCGCAACGCGCGCCTCGCCCTCGACCAGGACCGGCTGCGCAACGAGCACCGCCGCAGCCGCCGCATCGAGGCGCTCGACGGGCTGGCGCAGGCGCTCGGCACCGACGCCATCCCGATGCGGATCGAGTGCTTCGACATCTCGAACCTCGGGGCGGAGCACACGGTGGCGTCGATGGTGGTGTTCGAGGGGGGCGCGCCGAAGAAGTCGGACTATCGCCGCTTCGGGATCCGGGAAGCCGCGCAGGACGACTTCGCGGCCATGTCGGAGGTGCTCTCGCGGCGAATGGCGCAGCACGTCGCCCACCGCGAGCGCTCGCCGCATGAGAAGTCCTTCGACGCGAGCTTCGCGGCCACGCCGTCGCTGATCGTGATCGACGGCGGCAAGGGCCAGCTGTCGGCGGGCGTGGCCGCACTGGAGGAGTTCCGCGATCGTGGGGTGATCGTGGTGAGCCTGGCCAAGCGGATCGAGGAGGTCTTCGTGCCGGGCAAGCCCGATCCGCTGGTGCTGCGCCACGACAGCGCGCCGCTGCAGCTGCTCCAGCGGGTGCGCGACGAGGCGCACCGCTTCGCGATCGACTTCCACCGCGGCCGCCGCGACAAGGCCATGACCCGCTCGGTGCTCGACGAGCTGCCGGGCGTCGGCCCGGCGCGCAAGCGCCTGCTCATCCAGCACTTCGGCTCGCCCGAGCGTTTTCTCGCCGCGAGCCGCGAGGAGCTCGAGGCGGTTCCGGGCCTGCCGGGCAAGCTCGCGCGCGACATCCACGCATACGTCCACAGGACGGGCTAGCGTCCGGACCCGATGCCCCGGCGGCGCATCGACGACTTCGTGGTGATCACCGGCTTCTCGGGAGCCGGCAAGTCCCAGGCAATGGCCACGTTCGAGGACGCGGGCTACTTCTGCGTGGACAACCTGCCGCCCGAGATGATCGGCTCGCTCGCGGACCTGTTCGAGCACGAGGGGAGCAAGGTGGAGCGGGCCGCGGTGGTCTCCGACGTGCGCGGCGGCGAGTACTTCGACAGCCTCCTCAAGACCCTCGACGAGCTCCAGAAGCGCGGCACCACGCACCGGGTCCTCTTCCTGGAGGCGAGCGAGCAGGTGCTGGTGGATCGCTACAAGGAGACCCGCCGCCGCCATCCGCTCGCCCAGGGGGGCCAGCTGTCGGCGGGCATCCATGCCGAGCACGAGCTGCTCGAGCCGCTGCGGGCCCGCGCCGACGTCCAGATCGACACCAGCGACCTCAGCGCGGCGCGGCTGCGCAAGATCGTGGCGGACAAGATGCTCGAGCGCGAGGTCGCGGGCCGTCTCGACGTCACCTTCATGAGCTTTGGCTTCAAGCACGGCACGCCGCGCGACCCGGACCTCACCTTCGACGTGCGCTTCCTCCCCAACCCCCACTACGAGCCCGACCTGCGCGACCTCACCGGGGTGGACCAGCCGGTGATCGAATATGTCGAGACGGCGGACGGCATCGGCGAGTTCTACGAGCGGCTGCTGCCGCTGCTGGACTACCTGCTGCCCGCGTATCTGCACGAGGGCAAGTCGCACCTGACGGTGGGTATCGGCTGCACGGGCGGCCGCCACCGCTCGGTGGTCATCGCCGAGCACCTGGCGCGGACCTACGACGACAGCGACGAGTTCATGGTGGATGTCGTGCACCGCGACATCGAGAAGCCCCCGAGCGGCTCGTGATCCACCACATCGGCTACGAGGTCGCCGACCTGGCCCGCAGCGCCCGCTTCTACGACGCGGTCTTCTTCGCGCTCGGCGCGCGACGCACGTACGAGAGCCACGAGGCCGTGGGCTGGGGCCGCGAGGGGTCGGTGTTCTGGATCACGTCGCGGGCGAAGCCGAAGGCCGGCTACGGGCACGTGGCCCTGGCCGCCGCCGGCCGCGCGGCGGTGCGCGCGGCGTGGGAGGCGGGCGCCGGCGCCGGGGGCACGAGCGATGGCGATCCGGGAGCCCGCCCCGAGTACGGGCCCACCTACTACGCAGCGTATCTGCGCGACCCCGACGGGCTCAAGGTCGAGATCGTGACCGGAGCCTGAGCGCTCAGGTAGCCTCCGGCGCCGCACCAGAGGGGGTCAGGTCTTGCATTTCAGCAGAGGTCAGGCCCCTGCTGGAATGCAAGACCTGACCCCCAATCAAGCGAAGGAAAGGAAACCAATGCCCGTCAAGGCCGGGATCAACGGGTTCGGCCGGATCGGCAGGAATGTCTTCCGCGCCGCCAAGGAGCGCGGCGCCGACATCGACTGGGTCGGCGTCAACGACATCACCGACACGAGGACCCTCGCCCATCTCCTGAAGTACGACTCTGTCCTCGGGCCCTACCCGGGCACCGTCGAGGCCACCGACACCGGCCTGGTGATCGACGGCGACGAGCTGCGCGTGTTCGCCGAGCGCGATCCTGCCGCCCTCCCCTGGGGCGACACCGGCGCCGACGTCGTGATCGAGTCCACGGGCCTCTTCACCGACCGCGAGAACGCCGCCAAGCACCTCGACGCCGGCGCGAAGAAGGTCATGATCTCCGCACCCGCCAAAGGCCCGGACGTCACGCTGGCGCTCGGCGTGAACGACTCGGAGTACGACAAGGACAGCCACCACGTCGTGTCCAACGCCTCCTGCACCACCAACTGCCTCGCCCCGGTCGCCAAGGTGCTCCACGATGCGGTGGGCATCAAGCACGGCGTGATGACCACCATCCACGCCTACACGGCCGACCAGCGCCTCCACGACGCCCCGCACTCAGACCTCCGCCGGGCCAGGGCGGCCGCCATCAACCTGGTGCCCACCTCCACCGGCGCGGCCAAGGCCATCGGCCTCGTGATCCCCGACCTCGACGGCAAGCTCAACGGCATCGCCGTGCGGGCGCCCATCCCGACCGGCTCGGTGGTGGACCTGGTGTGCGAGGTCGAGCGCGAGACCACGATCGACGAGGTCAACACGGCATTCCGCGAGCAGGCCGACCGCGGCGGGCTCGAGGGCATCCTGCGCTACTCGGACGAGCCGCTCGTGTCCAGCGACATCGTCAAGTCGCCGTACTCGTCGATCTTCGACTCCGAGCTGACCATGGTCATGGACGGCACACAGGTGAAGGTCATCGCCTGGTACGACAACGAGTGGGGCTACTCGAACCGCTGCGTCGACCTGGTCGGACGCCTCCTCTAGTGCCGTTCGCGAAGAAGACGGTCCGCGACCTGGCCACCGGAGACGGCCAGGTCGCGCTCGTGCGGGCGGACTTCAACGTCCCGCTCGAGGATGGCCGCATCGGCGACGACGCCCGCATCCGGGCGGCGCTCCCCACGATCGAGCACCTGCGTGAGCGGGGCGCGCGGCTGGTGCTGTGCTCGCACCTCGGCCGCCCCCAGGGGCACGACCCGGCCACCTCCCTGACGCCGGTGTCCGAGCGGTTGGCCGAGCTGCTGGGCACGCCGGTGCACCAGGCGCCCGAGGTCGTGGGCCCCGAGGTGCGCCGCGGGGTGGAGCGGCTCGAGCCCGGCGAGGTACTGGTGCTGGAGAACACGCGCTGGGAGCCCGGGGAGACGAAGAACGACCCCGACCTGGCACGGGAGCTGGCGTCGCTCGCCGATGTCTACGTGAACGACGCATTCGGGGCCGCCCACCGCGCCCACGCCTCCACCGCGGGGGTGGCGGCCCACCTGCCCTCGGTGGCGGGCTTCCTGCTCGAGCGCGAGGTCACCACGCTCGAGCGGATCGTGGAGTCGCCGGCGCGGCCGCTCGTCCTGGTGCTCGGAGGCGCGAAGGTGTCCGACAAGATCGGGCTGATCGAGCGCTTCCTCGAGATCGCGGACACGATCCTCATCGGCGGCGCGATGTGCTTCTCGTTCTTCCGCGCCCAGGGGCTCGAGACGGGCGACTCGCTGGTGCACGAGCCCGACGTCATCCAGGCGGTGCAGCTGCTGGCCCGCGCGGAGCGGTCGAAGTGCGAGTTCGCGCTGCCGCTGGACCTCGTCGTGGCGGACGCCTTCTCCGAGGATGCGCAGCACAAGCAGTCCGGTATCCACGAGATCCCGCCGGACTGGATGGGCCTCGACGTCGGCGAGGAGACGCGCGCGGCCTATGCGCGCGTGATCGCCGAGGCGGGCACCGTGTTCTGGAACGGCCCGATGGGGGCGTTCGAGCTCGAGCCGTTCGCCGCCGGCACCCGCGCCGTGGCGGAGGCGGTGGCCGCGGCGCCCGGCACGACCGTGATCGGCGGGGGCGACTCCGCTGCGGCGGTGGCGCAGTTCGGCCTGGCCGGCCGGATCGACCATCTATCCACCGGAGGCGGCGCTTCGCTCGAGCTGCTCGAGGGTAAGGTGCTGCCCGGCGTGGAGGCTCTCGATGACGCGTAAGCCCTACATCGCGGGCAACTGGAAGATGAACAAGAGCGTCGCGGAGGCGCGCGCCTATGTGGCCGAGCTGCTGCCGCTCGTGAGCGAGGCCGACGGGGTGGAGGTCGGGCTGTGCGTGCCGTTCACGGCTCTCGCCGCCACGCTGGAGGCGCGCGACGGCAGCGCGCTGCGCGTGGCCGCGCAGACGATGCACCAGGCCGGGAGCGGCGCCTACACCGGCGAGGTGTCGGCCCCCATGCTCGTCGAGCTGGGCGTCGACGCCGTCGTGCTCGGCCATTCCGAGCGCCGCGAGCTCTTCGGCGAGACCGACCGCGCGCTCGGCGAGAAGGTCCCGGCCGCCCTCGACGCGGGCCTGGCGCCGATCCTGTGCGTGGGCGAGACCGAGGACGAGCACGAGGCGGGGCACACCCAGCGCAAGCTTCGCCACCAGGTCCAGGAGGGGCTCGAGAAGGTGCCCGGCGAGCGCCTGGCGGACGTGGTGATCGCCTACGAGCCGATCTGGGCCATCGGCACCGGCCGCGTGGCCACGCCCGAGCAGGCGCAGGAGGCCATCGCCTTCGTCCGCGCCCTGGTGGGCGACCGCTCGACGGAGGCGGCCGAGGCCGTGCGCGTGCTCTACGGCGGCAGCGTGAAGCCCGACAACGCGGCTGAGATCCTCGCCCAGAAGGACGTGGACGGCGCCCTCGTGGGCGGCGCGAGCCTCGACGCCGCCGGCTTCGCCGGGATCGTCAGGGCCGCCGCGCCGTCGTGAGCCCGCCCGCCGGACCCGGCGCGCCGCCCGTGCCGCGCGTCTGCCTCGTGATCCTCGACGGCTGGGGGCTCGCCCCGCCGAGCCCGGGCAACGCCGTCGAGCTGGCGAGCACGCCGGTCTTCGACGAGCTCTGGGCGGCCCATCCGCACACCCGGCTCAGCGCGTGCGGCCGCGCCGTGGGCCTGCCCGACGGCCAGATGGGCAACTCCGAGGTAGGCCATCTCAACCTCGGGGCGGGGGCGGTGGTGCGCCAGGACCTCACCCGCATTGACGACGCCGTGGCCGACGGCTCGTTCGCCCGCAACGAGGTGCTGCGCGCGGCCTGCGCGCAGGCCCGCGACTCCGGCCGGCTGCACCTGCTCGGCCTGGTCTCGGACGGCGGCGTGCACGCGAGCGTGGACCACCTGACGGCGTGCATCGAGCTCGCCCACGCCGAGGGCGTGCCCGACATCGTGCTGCACGCCTTCACCGACGGGCGCGACACGCTGCCCACCTCGGGCGCAGGGCACCTCGCCGGCATCGAGCGGGTGCTGGCGGCCAACGGCGGCCGCGTGGGCACGGTCAGCGGCCGCTACTTCGCCATGGACCGCGACCGGCGCACCGACCGCACCCAGCTCGCCTACGACGCGCTCGTGGCGGGCGAGGCCTCACCGCCGGCCGCGTCCGGCGGTGAGGCCGCGGTGCGCGCCGCCTACGAGCGCGGGGAGACCGACGAGTTCATCCAGCCCACGCTGGTCGGCGAGGAGACCCGCATCCGCCCGGGGGACGCCGTCCTCTTCTTCAACTTCCGTCCCGACCGCGCCCGCCAGCTCACCGAGAAGCTGGCCGCGGAGGCGTCGGTCCGCCTCACCACCCTCACCGACTACCGCGAGGACTGGACCCACCCCGTCGCGTTCCCGCCCGAGCGGCCGGCGGTCACCCTGGCGAGCCTGCTCGCCGGCCGCGGCGTCGCGCAGCTGCACGTGGCCGAGACCGAGAAGTACGCCCACGTGACGTACTTCTTCAACGGTGGGGAGGAGGAGCCCTACGCCGGCGAGGAGCGCTGCCTCGTGGACTCCCCCCGCGACGTGCCCACCTACGATCACAAGCCCGAGATGAGCGCCCGCGCCGCCGCCGGCGCGTTCAGCAAGCGCTGGCGCTCGGGCGACTACGGCTTCGCGATCATCAACTTCGCCAACCCCGACATGGTGGGCCACACCGGCGTGATCCCCGCGGCCGTGGCAGCGATCGAGACCGTTGACGAGTGCCTCGCCGAGGTGGTGCCCGCCGTGCACGAGTCGGGCGGCGCATGCGTGATCACCGCCGACCACGGCAACGCCGACCACATGCTCGAGCCCGACGGCAGCCCCAACACCGCGCACTCGCTCAACCCGGTTCCGCTGATCGTGACCGCGGACGTGGCCGGCCTGCGCGACGGCGGCATCCTCGCCGACGTCAGCCCCACGGTCCTGGAGCTGCTCGGCCAGGAGCAGCCGCCGGAGATGACGGGCGCATCGCTGCTGGTCGTCGGCTGAGGGCCGCGTGACCACGCAGCACTTCACGATCGACGCCCGCGACGGCGCGGCGCGCACCGGCGTCCTCCACACCGCCCATGGTGAAGTCCACACGCCCGCGTTCGTGCCGCTGGCGTCAACGGGCACCGTCAAGTCGCTCCACGCGGCCGAGGTGGCCGGGCTCGGCTTCGAGATGGTGCTGGGCAACACCTTCCACCTCTTCATCCAGCCCGGAGAGGACCACATCCGGCAGATGGGCGGCCTGCACGAGTTCATGGCCTGGCGGCGGCCGATCATCACCGACTCCGGCGGCTTCCAGGTGTTCTCGATGGGACACGGCTCGGTGGCGGACGAGGTCAAGGGCCGCCGCGACCGCGGCGAGAAGCGGATGATCCTCTCGATCGAGGAGGAGGGCGTGCGCTTCCGCTCCTACCTGGACGGGTCCGAGCGCTTCATGGGCCCGGAGACCTCGATGGAGGCGCAGGCAAAGCTCGGCTCCGACGTCGCCCTGGCCTTCGACGAGTGCACCCCGTTCCACGTGGATCGCGACTACACGGCTCGCTCCACCCAGCGCACGCACCGCTGGCTGGACCGTTGCGTGGCATGGCAGCGGGAGCACGCGCCCCAGGGCCAGCTCGTCTTCGGCATCGTCCAGGGCGGCGTGTACGAGGACCTGCGGCGAGAGTCGGCCGCCCACATTGCCGCCGCCGGCGTGGACGGGGTGGCGATCGGCGGCTCGCTCGGACAGGAGAAGGCGCAGATGCGGGAGGTCGTGAGCTGGGCGGTCGAGGGCATCGGCGACGAGGCACTCCCGCGCCACCTGCTGGGCATCGGCGACGTCGACGACATCATGGCCGCCGTCGCGGCGGGCGTGGACAGCTTCGACTGCGCCACGCCCACCCGCCTGGCGCGCCACGGCACCGCGCTCGTGCCCGATCCCGGCGCGCGCTGGCGGCTGGACCTCGCCAAGGGAGCCTGGCGCGACAGCCGTGATCCGATCGCCGCCGGCTGCCCGTGCCCCGCCTGCCGCGAGCACACCAGGGGCTACCTGCACTACCTGCTGCGCGCCGGGGAGCTCACGGGAAAGCGGCTGCTCACGCTCCACAACCTCACGTTCATGGCACTGCTGATGCAGGGCGTCCGCGGGGCGGTGGCCCGAGGCGGCCTCGCGGGCTACGCGGCAGAGGCCCTCGCGGGCAGGGCCCCCTACGATTCGGGTTCGTGAGCCCCCGACACGAGAGCTCGCCGGAGCTGCCGGGCAGATCTCGGTGAAGGAGGGGCTGCGCCGGCCCGGCGTGCTGGTCGCGCTCGTCCTCGTCGGGGCGTTCGTGGCGCTGCTCGCCTACGGCATCGGCGCCACCGGCGTGGACGACGACATCGACGTCCGGCTCGGCCGCGGCGAGACCCCGGCGGCGCCCGGCTTCGAGCTGCCCGTCCTGGCGCCCACCGGGGTCCCCGCGGAGCTGGAGCCGGCATTCGCAGATGGCAGCCTGGCGCTCGGCGAGCTGCGCGGCACTCCGGTCGTGCTCAACTTCTGGGCCTCCTGGTGCCCGCCGTGCCGCACCGAGGCGCCGCTGCTGGAGGAGACCTGGCGCGACAACCGCGACGACGTGCTCTTCCTCGGCCTGAACATGCAGGACCTCACCGGCGAGGCACGCGAGTTCCTCGACGAGGTCGGCAACAGCTATCCGCACGTGCGCGACGACGACGACGGCGTGGCCAGGGACTGGGGGGCCACCGGGCTGCCCGAGACCTTCTTCATCACCCCCGACGGCCGCATCGTCGGGCACGTCATCGGCGCGGTGGATGCGGACCAGCTCGAGGAGGGGATCGCCGCGGCGACCGCGGGCCGCGTGTCCGGCGCCGAGCAGGGCGGGGAGCGGCGCGAGATCCGCTAGGGGTGCTCGCGCAGCGAGTCGATGAAGAACTCGAGGTCCTCCACCCGGTAGCGGCGCTGTCCGCCGGGTGTGCGGTAGACCGTGAGCTTGCCCTGGTCGGACCAGACCCGCAGCGATGCCGCGCTGACCCCTAGGAACTCGGCGGCCTGGCCCACGTTGAGCAGCGTCGGTGAACGATCCACAGCCTTGGGCATGTTCGCTGTATATCGCGGGCCTGAGCGCGGCCCGCGGACGCTCGACGGATGTTCTAGCTGCCGGAGTTCTGCTCGATGAGGCTGCGCAGGCCGTCGAGCTGGTCGCGGATCTGGCCCTCGTCCACCGGGGAGATGTCGCCGCCGCCGCCGGAGGAGGCGATGGCGAACGCGACAGCGGCGCCCGCGGCGAGCAGCGCCAGCAGGATGGCGAAGTTGCCCATGCGCCGGCGGCGGCGGGCGCGTGCCGCGGCGGCGTCGCGCCGGCGGGCGGGCTCGGCGCGGCGCGGGACGGGCGGAGCCGGGGTGGGTGCCGGAGGCATGGCCCGTGTGCCCGACGTGCCGGAGGCCAGCGCCTGGGTGGCGGCCGTCCGGTCGCCGTCGTCCTCTCCGAGGGCGCGCGTGGCCTCGGTGAGCTCGCCGCGGGCGCCGGCCGCGACCGCCTCCGCGAATGCCACGGCGTTGCCATAGCGAGACGCGGGGTCCGATTCGAGCGCCACCCGGATCGCGCGGTCCAGCTCGTCGGGCACCTCCGGCCGGATCGACGCGATCGGCTCCACCCGGTCCTGCTGCTGCTTGAGCGCCAGCTCTGTGAGCGAGCCGTACTCGTGCGGGAGCTGGCCTGTGAGGAACTGGTAGGCGCACACGCCGAGCGAGTAGATGTCCGAGACGGGCCCCGCCTCCTCGCCGTGAGCCTGCTCGGGGGAGAGATAGGCCGCGGTGCCGAGCACCGAGCCCACCTGCGTGATGCGGGTCTGCTCCGCGGCCTTGGCGATGCCGAAGTCGGCCAGCTTCGTGGCTCCGCTCTCCTCTACCACGAGCAGGTTGCCCGGCTTGACGTCGCGGTGGATGACGCCGGCGCGGTGTGCGTACTCCAGCCCGTGGCAGGCGTCGCGCACGATGCGGGCGGCCTGCTGCACCTCGAGCTGGCGGTGCTCGCGCAGCAGCACGGCGCAGGAAGGGCCCTCGACGTACTCCATGACGATGAAGTGGCGTCCCGACTCGGCGTCCTCGCCGGAGTCGAAGACCTGCACGACGTTGGGGTGCTGCAGCCGGGCGGCGGCCAGCGCCTCGCGCCGGAAGCGGGCCACGAACGCCTCGTCCTCGGCCAGGTGCTCGGCCAGCAGCTTGACGGCCACCTGCCGCTCGAGCACGGTGTCCATGGCGAGGAAGACCGTGGACATCCCGCCCGCGCCCAGCCGGCTGTCGATCCGGTAGCGGCCGGAGATCTCGCTCGGCGGGTTCATCGCGTGCCCCTCGCGCCGCCGTCCGCCCCGGGAGCCGGGGCGCCGCCGTCCTCGTCCGGCGTCGGCAGCGGCGGCTCGCCCTCGTCGGGCGGTGGGGTCGTCTCGGTGGGCGGCGGCTCGGTCTCGGTGGGCTGCGTCTCCGTCGGGGTCGTGTCGGTGGGCGGCGGCGGCTCCTCCTCGGTGGGCTGGGTCTCCGGCGGGGCCGTGTCGGTGGGCGTGGTCTCCGTGTCGGTGGGCTCCTCGTCCTCCCCGCACTGGTCCTCGATCAGCTCGAGCAGGCGGTCGGCGCTGTCCTCCAGCGCGCTGCGCAGGTCCGCGTCCACGGTGTCGGGGAGCGCGTCGACCTTCGGCTGCAGGTCCCGCCTGACCTTCGACTCGGCTCCCCCGCATGCGCCGGACTCCACGTTGCCCTCGATCAGGTCCAGAACGGTGATCAGTTCCCTGGCGTCCCCGGCCGGAATGGGCTCGCCCTCCTCATCGCCGCCGCAGCCGGTGGCCAGGGCCAGCGCGAGCGCCGCGAATGTGGCCGCGATCCGCCTCACTGCCCGTAGTACAGCCGCTCGGCCAGCGCGTCGGGCAGGCCGGCCTGCCGGATCGCCTGTGCGGCCTCGTCGATGGGGTACTCCACACGGCGCCAGCTGGCCGTCCAGCTCTCGGTGTCAAGCAGCATCCAGGCCGCCCGCGGGTCGCCGTCGCGCGGCTGGCCCACGCTGCCGGGGTTCACGATCCACTCTCCCTCCGAGAGGTCGTACTCCGTGCCGCCGGGGGCCAGCTCGCCGGAGGCCGACGTGCCCTCCTTGCGCCAGAAGTAGAGCGCCACATGCGAATGGCCGACCGCGCCCACGCGCGGTCCCATCGCGTCCATGCAGAGGTCGGCGAGCAGGGCGGAGAGCACGTACTCCCACACCGGGTCGCGCGGGCTGGCGTGGTAGAGGCCGAGCGCCCGCGCGGTGTCGGCCGGCTCGAGCTTGCCGAGCCAGTCGCGCGTCTCCTGGGACACGTTCTCGCCGGTCCACTTGGCCGCCACCGCGGCGTTCATGGAGAAGTCGGAGATGTCGAGCTTGTCGATCACGACAAGGTCGTGGTTGCCGATCAGGCAGATGTCACAGGACTCGCGCGCCAGGGTCACGCAATCATCCGGTTGGGCTCCGTACCCGATCAGGTCGCCCAGGCACCAGATCTCGTCCACGCCCGTCTCGCGCACGTCCGCGAGCACGCTCTTGAAGGCCGGCAGGTTGCCGTGGACGTCGGAGATCAGGGCGAGGCGGCGCGGCCCGCCCGTGCGCGTCTCTAGGGTGTCTTCGGAATGCTCCGTCATCGCTCTGGGGTGCCGCTCGCGGTGGCCGCGGCGATCGTCGCCGCCGGCGCCGCGACGATCCTGCTGCGCCCGCGAAGCGGTCTGATCGACCCTCAGGCCGTCGAGGCGTCAGCCTACTTCACGGCCGATCAGATCGAACGCGCGCAGGCCTTCCGCGGCCCTCAGCGCGCGCTCGGGCTGGTGGAGCTGGGGCTCTCCACGGCGGCGCTCGCGCTTCTGGCTCTGCGGCCGCCCCGCGTGGTGCGGCGCGCGCTGGAGCGGGCGTCGCGGCGCCCGTACCTCGGCGGCGCGGCGGCCGGAGCCGCGCTGGCGGCGGGCGTGGCCGTGCTCGTGCTGCCCATCGACGCCGTGCAGCACGACAGGGCGGTGGACGTCGGCCTCTCCACCCAGGACTGGAGCCCGTGGCTGGTGGACCTCGCCAAGTCCACCGGCATCGGCGCGTTGTTCGCGGGCCTGATCACGGCCGGCGCGCTGGTGCTCATCCGGCGCTTTCCGCGGCACTGGTGGCTGCCGGGCTCGGCGGGCGTGGCGTTGATCGCCGCGCTCTACATCTACGTCGCGCCGGTGGCGCTCGACCCGCTGTTCAACGACTTCGAGCCGCTGCCGCGGGGGGAGCTGCGCTCGGACGTGATGGCGCTGGCGGAGCGCGCCGGGGTGGACGTGGGGGAGGTGTACCGGATCGACGCCAGCCGGCGGACCACCGGGGCCAACGCCTACGTCGGCGGGCTTGGGCACACCAAGCGCGTGGTGCTCTACGACAACCTGATCGAGGAGTTCCCGCCCGAGCAGGTGCGCGTCGTCGTCGCCCACGAGCTCGCGCACGTCGAGAACCGGGACCTGCTGCGGGGCCTGGCGTGGATCGCGATCGTGGCCCCCTTCGGGGTCCTCCTCATCAAGCGCCTGACCGACCGCTGGGCGCCGCGCGAGGCCCGTGGCGCGGGTGCGTCGGCGCTCACCGTGCCGGCGCTCACGCTGGCGTTCGTGCTCGTGTCCTTCGCCGCCGGCTCCGCGGGCAACGTGCTCTCCCGCGACGTGGAGGCGGCCGCCGACGTCTTTGCGCTGCGGCTGACGGGCGACCCGGCGGCATTCGTCGGCTTCGAGCGCCGCATCACGGTCACGAACGTCTCCGAGCCGGACCCGCCGGCCTTCTTCCACAGGCTGTTCTCCACCCACCCCACCACGGTGGAGCGGATCGGGATCGGCCTCAGCGCCGCTCGTCGTCAGGGGGAGGAGGGAACTCCGGGAGGTCCCTGATGCCCTCGCGGGTGGCCCACTTCGAGTAGTTGTCCTGCATCGCCTCGATCAGCTCGCGCATGAAGCGGGCGGAGAGGCTCACCCTGGTGACGACGACGCCGGGCAGCTCGTCCTCGTCGATCTCGTGGTCCACGCGGGCGAACGTGATCGTGAACTCGTAGTCGGAGTGGCTGACGTTCGCGAAGTTGGAGTAGTGCCCGGCCATCGTCTCCGGGTCCCAGTGCAGGTTGATGTGCCGCTCGCGCGGTTCCTCCTGGTCGTCCGCCATGGGGCTAGTATCGCATCGGGTGCGCACCATCGTCCTCGCCGTGGGCCGCCTGCGCCCCCCGTTCGCCGACGACGTCCAGCACTACCAGAAGCTGCTCGCGCGGCACGCGCGGCTCGAGCTGGTGGAGGTGCGCGAGGACGAGAAGGTTCAGGGTCGCATCCCCGAGCGCGCCTTCCTCTGCCTGCTCGACTCGGGCGGGAGGACGTTCGACTCGATGGCCTTCAGCCGCTTCCTCGAGGAGCGCCGCCAGTCGGGGATGGACCTCTGCTTCGTGGTGGGCGGCCCGCGCGGCACCCACCTCGACGAGTGCGACATGCGGCTGTCGTTCGGTCCGCTGACGCTGCCTCATCAGCTCGCGCGCGTGGTGCTGCTCGAGCAGCTCTACCGGGCGAACAAGATCATCGCGGGCGAGCCGTACCACTACTGATCCGGCCGCTAGCCTCCGTGGCCGCCATGGCCGACCCCGTCTCAAACCTGCGCGCCGCCCTCGCCGACGCCGCCGCTGACCTGCGAGGGGCGCCGGTGCAGGACCTGCCCCAGGTCGAGCGCCCGCCCAAGCCGGACTTCGGCGACTACTCCACCAACGCCGCCATGCTGCTGGCGCCCGCGATGGGGGAGCCGCCGCGGGCCATCGCCGAGCGCCTGGGCGGCATCGTGGGGGAGCGCCTCGGCGGCCAGGTGGCCCGCGTCGACGTGGCCGGCCCCGGCTTCCTCAACCTGTTCATGTCCGACGCCTGGTGCCGCGACGCCCTGGGCCACGTGCTCGCCGCGGGCGGCGCCTACGGCTCGGGAGTGGCCGCCGTGCCGGAGCGGGTGCTGGTGGAGTTCGTGTCGGCCAACCCCACCGGCCCGATCACGGTGGCCTCCGGCCGCCACGCCGCCTACGGCGACGCGCTGTCACGCGTGCTCGAGCTCGCCGGCCACGACGTGCAGCGCGAGTACTACGTGAACGACGCCGGCACGCAGGTCCAGCGCTTCGGCGAGTCCATTCGCGCGCGGGCGCGCGGGGAGGAGCCGCCCGAGGACGGCTACCAGGGCGACTACGTCACCGAGCTCGCGCGGCGGATCGACGGCGCCACCGAGCGCGACCCTGGCGAGCTGGCCCGCGAGGGCATCGCACTCATGCTCGATGAGGCGCGCGCAACGCTCGAGCGCTTCCGCGTGCACCACGACCGGTTCTTCTCCGAGCACTCGCTGCACGAGGGCGGCGCCATCGACCGGGTCCTGGCCCTGCTGGAGGAGCGCGAGCACGTGTATCCGAGCGAGGACGCGGTGTGGCTGCGCTCCACCACGTTCGGCGACGACAAGGACCGCGTGCTCATGCGCTCGAACGGCGAGATCACGTACTTCGGCGCCGACATCGCCTACCACGAGGACAAGATCGAGCGCGGCTACGAGCGCGTGATCGACGTGCTCGGCGCGGACCACCACGGCTACCTCAACCGCGTGCGCGCCGCCTGGCAGGCGCTCGGCGCCGCCGGCGACACGATCGAGTTCCCGATCATGCAGCTCGTCAACCTCCAGGAGCGCGGCGAGCGCGTGCAGATGTCCAAGCGCGCCGGCACGATCGTCACCCTCGACGAGCTGCTCGACGACATCGGCGTGGACGCCGCCCGCTTCTTCCTCCTCCAGCGCAGCAACGACACCACGCTCGACCTCGACCTGGCGCTCGCGCGCGAGCAGACCGCGGACAACCCGGTCTACTACGTCCAGTACGCGCACGCGCGCATCGCCAGCATCCTGCGCAGGGTGGGCAAGCCGTCCGACTTCGCCATGGCCCCCGAGCACGAGCTGCACCCGTCCGAGCGCGAGCTGGTCAAGCGGCTGCTGGAGTGGCCGGGCGAGGTTGCGATCGCGGCCGAGCGCCGCGCCCCGCACCGCCTCACGGTGTACGTGCACGACGCCGCGCAGGACTTCTCGGCCTTCTACCGCGACTGCAAGGTGGCCGGCTCGGAGGCCGAGGCGTTCCGGCTGTCGCTGTGCGTGGCCGCTCAGCGGGTCATGGCCAAGGGGCTGGAGCTGCTCGGGGTCGAGGCGCCGGATTCGATGTAGTCCGGCGCGTGCGCGTGACGGCAGTCAGCGGCGCCGCAGCGCAGACGCCTTCTTTCACGTGAGGCTGTCGCGCAAAGGTGCCGCGTCGGCGCGTGCCCGGCTCGGGTTGGTC